>NZ_CP120635.1:3677500-3887578 GCF_021353295.2 Pseudodesulfovibrio thermohalotolerans
CGGAGTCTCCCCCAACCCCCGACACGAAGAGGTCATGACCGGCGCGGAGGTCTACCGCCGCGAGGGGTGCGACGCCATCGTGGCCGTGGGCGGCGGTTCGCCCATGGACTGCGCCAAGGCCATCGGCATCGTCTGCACCAACGATCGCCATGTGCTTGAATTCGAGGGCGTGGACAATGTCGACCGTCCCGGCCCGCCGCTTATCTGCATTCCCACCACGGCAGGAACCGCCGCGGACGTCTCCCAGTTCTGCATCATCAGCGACCCGGACCGAAAGGTGAAGATCGCCATCGTCTCCAAGACAATGGTGCCGGATGTGGCCCTCATCGATCCCCGGCTGACCGTGACCATGGACGAAACGCTCACGGCCCATACCGGGCTGGACGCCCTGACCCACGCGGTCGAAGCCTTTGTTTCCAACGCCGCCTCGGCCATCACCGATCTCAACGCCCTGGAGTCCATGCGGCTCATTCGGACGCATCTGAAAGGGGCGGTGGAGCGTCCGGACGACATGATCGCGCGCACCGGCATGATGCTCGCCTCCACTTATGCCGGGCTGGCCTTTTCCAACGCCATTCTCGGCGCGGTGCACGCCATGGCGCACAGTATGGGCGGCCTGCTCGACCTGCCCCACGGCCTGTGCAACGCCATCCTTCTGGATCGCGTCATCGACTACAATTTCGACTCCGTTCCCGAAAAATACCGCCGCATGGGCATCGCCCTGGGCGCGGACATTCCTCCCGACGTCCCGTCCGGGGAGGTCCGGGCGCGTACCGTTGATGTGGTCCGGGCCCTCAAGCGGGACGTGGGCGTGACCGACACTTTGGCGGAGCTGGGCATCAAGCCTGACGATTTGCCCCTGTTGGCCCGCAACGCATTGGCTGACGTCTGCATGTTGACAAACCCCAAACAACCCTCGGCAGATGACCTCATCGAAATTTTCAGGCAGAGCCGCTGATCCCGCGCGAAGGCGTGCCGAGGAGCGGGAAAAGCTCATCGGCCTGGGAAGGCGGTCCATCAGCAAGAGCTATTACCCGGAGCTCAGGAGCAGGCTGGACGAGCTTGAGCATTTTCGCGCCCTGCTGGATCGGGTCAACGACGCCATCCTCGTGGTGGACGCGGATACCGGAATTATCCTGGACGTCTCGGGCTCGGCCGACACCCTGCTCGACTGCGACCCGGATCGCCTCCGGGGCCTGTGTTTCAGCGATATCCTGCCGCTTCACATAGGGCGTTTCGCCGACAATCTTTTTCACAACAAGACCAGGACCGTGCGCCTGGAGACCGAGTTTCTCAGCCCGGTCAGTCCGGACAGGCCGCCCGTCCCGGTGGACCTGACCCTCAGCCTGGTCTCCTTCCGGGACAAGCGCCAGGCCATCATCGTGGCCAGGGACATCAGCGAGCGGAAGCAGAACGAGCGGGCCCTCAAGCGCAGCCACGACCAGCTTGAAAAACGCGTTCGCGAACGGACCCGGGAGCTGGACCGCGCCAACAGGGCCAAGTCCGAATTTCTGTCCACTGTTTCCCATGAGTTGCGTACTCCGCTGACCGCCGTGCTCGGCTTTGCCAAGATCACCGGCAAGAAGCTGGGCAATTCCATTTTTCCGGCCATCGAAGCGTTTGCGGATCAGGAACTCAGGACCGAGATGGCGATGGTTCGCAAGAATCTCGAAATCATTGCCAGCGAGGGGCGGCGGCTCACCATGCTCATCAACGACGTCCTCGACCTGGCCAAGATGGAGGCGCATCGCGTCGAATACGACAAGGCGCCCATCCATCCCGAGGATTTCATCCTCAGGACCGTGGAGGCCACTTCGTCCCTGTTCGACGATTCCGGGCTTCCCTTGCGGCTGAGAATCGAGCCCGGCCTGCCCATGGTCGAGGGCGACGCGGGAAGGCTCATGCAGGTGATGGTCAACCTTTTCTCCAATGCGGTGAAGTTCACCTCCAACGGCAATATTACCTGCACGGCGTGCGCCGCCGATAGCGACGTGCGCATCAGCGTGGCTGACACCGGCGTCGGCATCAGGCCGGAATGCTTTGAATCCATTTTCGAGGAATTCACCCAGGCGGGCCAACGTCAGGCCGACCGCCCGGCGGGCACCGGCCTCGGCCTGACCATATGCAAGCACATCGTGGAAGGCCACGGCGGGCGCATTTGGGTCGAAAGCCGGGTGGGGAGCGGCAGCACGTTCATTTTCACCCTGCCGGTCCTGAAGAACGCCTAGTCACGGCTTGCCGGAAGAGCGGCGTCGCCTCTAGCGTCTCGGGTGGGTTTTGCGCCACTGGGCGGGCGTCATGTCGAGCCCGCCCTTGCTCCAGAAGCCGAGCCGTTTTTTACGGGCTTCCTTTTCGGCCTGCTTGAAGCAGGGGTAGCGGTGGGTGTTCGGCTTGATCCTGACGGGGATGGCCAGCCCGGCGCGGATAATCTCCTCGTTGAGCATGAGGCCGTCCGCGTACACGTAGGCCAGGGTGCGGCCGTAACGGTCCCGCCGCCGTTTGTCGAACTCCAGGCGCAGGGTCTTCTTGTAGCAGAAGCGGAGGGAGAACTCCCGGGCCTTGCGGCTGTATTCCTGTCTGTATTCCGGGGCGTCCACGCCGATGAGGCGAACCTCAAGAGCGTCGCCCCGGTATTCAACGCGCAGGGAGTCGCCGTCTATGACGCCGAGAAAACGGACCTTGATGTCCGCGACGGCGGTTCCGGGAAGGAGGCAGACGGCGAGGAGGGCCAGGACGAGCGGGCAAAGCGGGAAAAGAATATTGCGGCGTAACATGCGTTGAGCATAGACTCTTTCATTGCATCATTCCAGTATATCGCAACCTCGGAGGCTAGTCATGGAACTGACATTTCTGGTGGACAACAACGCGCTGGTGGGCAGCCAATACATGGCCGAGGCCGGGCTTTCCATGTTCATCGAGGCCGACGGGCGGCGGGTGCTGTTCGACACCGGCTATTCGGACGCCTTTCTGGTCAATGCCGGGCGCAAGGGCATCGACCTGTTGCGTCTGGACTGGATAGCCCTTTCCCACGGCCACTTCGATCACACCTGGGGGCTGGATATGCTGGTCCGCCAGTATTTCCAGGCGGCCGTCAACCGGCGTCCGTACAGCCGCCCCGGGCTGATCGCGCACCCCAAGGCGCTGCTTTCCAAGCGCAAGGCAGTAGTGGCGGAGCTGGGTATGCTGCTGGGGGAGGACCGACTGTCCCGGCTGTT
This sequence comes from Pseudodesulfovibrio thermohalotolerans, assembly GCF_021353295.2. Lineage (NCBI taxonomy): Bacteria > Pseudomonadati > Thermodesulfobacteriota > Desulfovibrionia > Desulfovibrionales > Desulfovibrionaceae > Pseudodesulfovibrio > Pseudodesulfovibrio thermohalotolerans. Next base: position 3,680,716 of record NZ_CP120635.1, read on the forward strand.
CGACCTGACCCTTTCGCGGGAGCCCGTCCAACTGTCGGACTCCCTGACGACCCTGGGCGAAATCGAGCGGACCATGGACTTCGAGCCAGAGTCCACCCTGGGCGAGCGGCTGGAGGGGGACGGCTACGTGCCGGACGACCTTCCGGACGACACGGCCCTGGCTTATGTCTCGGACACCGGCCTGGTGGTCATCGCGGGCTGCGCCCATTCCGGCATCTGCAACACCGTGGAACAGGCCCGGCGGGTCACGGGCGTGGACAAGGTGCGCGCGGTGCTGGGCGGTTTTCATCTGCAAAAGGCCGGCCCCGAGCGGTTGGAGCCCACGGCCGATTACCTGGCGGCCCTGGACCTGGAAGGGCTGTGGTGCTGCCACTGCACGGACCTGGCCGCCAAGATCGGCCTGGCCGCGAAATGCCCGGTCCGCGAAGTGGGCTCGGGCCTGACCCTGACCTTCTAAAACCCGCTTCCCTTCAATATCCTGTCGTTTTTTCGTTGGGCTGTTCCCGAACCCGAAAAGGGCCTCCCGAAGGAGGCCCTATGGTTGGCCGGGGAATGGCCCCGTGCGGTTGCGCTGGCGGGTCGGACGCTACGCGGCGATCACCGTGACCGTGCCGTCCGAGTTGGCGGCCACCATCATGTCGATGGCCGAGGCCCGGTTGGCGCCGGTGCAGGCGATGACGATGTCGCCGGTTTCCAGGTTGTAGTCCTCCACCGCCTGATCGAAGTAGCCGGAAGCGGTCACGGCCGCCGCCTCGTCCTCGGTGCGGTAGATGAACATCTGCTGGCCGGGCACTCCGCCCATGAGCCGCATGTCTTCGCTGATATAAGCCATGATTGGTTTCTCCTTGTTGTGGTTGGCTGCGGGCTAGGCGATGGCCGCGTCGTCGTCGCACTGGATTTCGACAACGCCGTCCGGGTCGATGAGGCAGGCTCCGGCCGAAAGCATGTGGTCCACCAGGTGGGCGGCCTTTTCCGGCACCCAGTCCACGAACGCCTGGACCTTCTGGCCTTCGGCCAAGCCCGCGGCGTTGCGGTGGTAGATGTAGCACCGGCGCATTCCCGTCTCGTCGATCGGCAGGCCGGTGTGGAACATCCAGGTAATCCCCAGCCAGGTGCGGGACTCGGTGCCCTTGAGCCAGGCGTACTGTTCGCCTGCGTAGTCGCTGGACTTGAACTCCTGGATGTTCAGCAGCTCGTTCCACTGGTGCGGGCCGACCACGGCGAAGCGGTGGCCGTCGTCCGGCACGTCGTTGGCGTTGAGGGTTCCGAACGCCCGGAGGATCTTGTCCTTGGTCAGGCCCGAGGATGCCTCGGGCACCACGTTGGACGCGCCGTCCAGTTTGGTGATGAGCAGTTCGTCGATCTTGCGGCCCAGGGCCCAGGCGCCCGCGTTGGCGGCCACCTGCTTCTCGTCGCTCTTGTCCTTGAGTTCGTCGAGCTTGTCGATGTACTCGGCGGCATACCAGTCGGACAGGGTGCAGGACACGTTGGAATGGTTGAGGTTCATGAGCGGAACGTTGCCGTGGCGGGTTTTTTTCCCGGCCGCGCCCTTGCCGACCTTCTGGAAGACGCACTTGGAGCCTTCCACGTCGGTCTGGAGGCGCACGGTCTGGCGCATCTTGGAGCCCTGGGCCTGATAGGCCTGGTGCACCATCTCGACGTATTGGGTGACAAAGGCGTTGCTGACAGTCGTGGACATTGGTTTCTCCTTGTCCGTTGCTAGGTTGAACAGGCCGGGTGTCCGGGCTGCGTCCGCCGTCGGGTGTCCGTGGGCCGGGAAACGAACCGTTCGCTTCCGGTCCCGGGCCGGGGGCGGGACCTCCGGGCCGGATGCGCAAACCTAGCACGGGTTTTCCGGACCACCCGGTTTTGTTGAAGAATGTCAGGTAAAAACAGTCGAGAGGTATAAAAAAGCAACTTGACAGGGGCCTGAATCCAGGCAGATTCGGGCGTGATGCATACTATCGAAGAATCCCTCGGAAACGACCTGGCCCGACGACTTGACCGGCCGCTGGCGATCGGCGGCAAAACCGTGGCCAACCGCCTTTGGCTCGCGCCCCTTGCGGGGCTCGGCCATGTCGCCTTCCGCGAGGTGCTGGACGGATACGGCGGGTGCGGACTCATGTTCACCGAGATGTGCGGGGCCAAGAGCGTGCCCACCGAGAATCCGCGCATCTCGCCGGTCTTTCGCTGGCGTGAGGAGGAGCTGCCGCGCCTGGTCTGCCAGGTGGCGGGGGCCACCCCGGAGGAGATGATCCCGGCTGCCCGCCGCGTCGAGGACTGCGGTTTCTTCGGCTTCGACATCAACATGGGCTGTTCGGTTTCCGGTATCGTCAAGAAGAACGCGGGCGCGGCCCTGCTGAAGGACCCCGACGCGGCCCTGCGCGTGGTCGAGGCCGTGCGCCGGACCATTTCCATTCCCCTGTTCGTCAAGTTCCGCACCGGCTGGACCCCGGATATCGAACCCGCCGTGCGGCTTGCCCGCCGGTTCGAGGACGCGGGCGTGGATTGCCTGGTCTTCCATCCGCGCGTGGCCCCGGACAAGCGCACCCGCCGTCCCGTGCGCGGTCACATCAAATCCATCGCCGAAGCGGTCTCAATTCCGGTCTTCGGCAACGGCGACGTGACCACCCCGGAAGACTGCCTCGACATGCTTGAAACCACGGGCTGCGCCGGGGTCTCCGTGGGCCGCATGGCCATCGCCCGGCCCTGGCTCTTCGCCGAATGGACCGCGCGGCGCGTCCCGCCCGAGACCATCTTCCGCGACTACGCCCTGCGGCTGGCCGACGCCCTGGACCATCACTTCGACCCGGTCCGCGCGCTCAAGCGGTACAAGCTGTTCACCATTTATTTCGCCGCCAACTTCACCTTCGGCCATGCCCTGCAATCCTGGTTTCTCAAGGCCAAGTCCATGGACGAAATACGGGCCGCCGCACGGGAGCACATCCGGCCCGAACTACAGCTCGTCAAACAGCCCAACCTGAATCTCTTCAACATCTGACGGAGGGGACCATGCAGACAATCGATCTCAGCCACGCCATCCGCACGGGAATGCCCGTCTATCCCGGCGACGAGCCGCCCAACGTGCGCCGCACCCATTTCGTCAAGAAGCACGGCTTCGCCCAGACCATGCTGACGCTCCCGTCGCACGCCGGGACCCATGTGGACGTGGCCGCGCACCTGTTCATCGAGGCCCCGACGCTGGACTGGCTCGGGCCGGACAATTTTACCGGATGGGGGGCCGTGGCCGACCTTACCCGGCTTGAAGGGCCGGTCATCGATCAGTCCGATCTCGCGCCCCTGGCGGCCGTGGAAGGTCTCGATTTCGCGTTGCTTCGCACCGGCTGGGACCGGCACTGGGACACTGACCGCTATTACCGGGACTACCCCGTCCTGACCCAGACTGCCGCGCGGTTCCTTGCCGGGCTCGGCCTCAAGGGCGTCGGCCTGGACACGCCTTCGCCCGATCCCGTGGATTCCTCGGACCTGCCCGCGCACCGCATTCTTTTCGACAACGGGTTGGCCATCGTCGAGAACCTCGCCGCCCTCGGGGAGTTGCCTTCCGAAAGCTTCATATTCTGCTGTCTGCCCCTCAAGGTCATGGACGGCGAAGCCTCGCCCTGCCGGGCTGTGGGGATCGCGCTGTAGGGCGTGCGGGAAAGTGCGGGCTTTTGCAGTTGGTTGCCTGCCGTGCCCGGGGCGGGTATATGTGCGGTCATGAAATTCACGGCCGCGCAACGCGGCGCGGGACGGCTTGAGCCGCCCGGCCCGTGAAGAGCGAACGGGAACCGGCCCGCCGAATCCGGCAAGCAATGAGGGAATCATGATCGAGAATGCCCAACGACCCGCGTCGACCCGCGTCCTGTGTTTCTGCCTGTCCGGCCTGCTCCTGGCCCTGGGGGCCTGTGTGCGGACCGCGCCCGGGACCCAGTCGGACATGATGACGCCGCCCCTCTCCGTGACCTTTCTGCCGCAGAAGGGCGACTTCATCTCCAACACCGGCGCGCCCATGCCCCTTGCGGAGGTCGTGGCCGAGGCGCGGGGGTATGACTACATCCTTATCGGTGAAGGGCATCGCAACCCGGTGGACCACAAGGTGCAGCAGGCCCTGCTCGAAGCTCTGTCGGACAACGGCGACGGCCTGTCCCTCGGCCTGGAGATGGTCGCCGTGGACAAGCAGCAGGAGCTGGACGATTTCTGCAAGGGCCAGGTGGAACTGGACGCCCTGCCCGGCGAGTTGGAATGGTCCGCAAATTGGGGTTATGATTTCAGGTTGTTCCGCGGTCTTTTCGCCATAGCCAAGCAAAACGGTGTGCCCGTGGCCGGTCTGAACGCGCCTTCCGCCGTGACCCGCAAAATTGCAAGGGAAGGGCTCGACAGTCTGACCGACGCCGAAAAGGCCCTGTTGCCGAAGGAGATCGTGCCGCCCGCCACGGATCAGCGCGCCTTTCTGGACGCGGTCATGACCCTGCACAGGAACAAGGACGCGAACGACCTCCGGGAGCGAGAGCTGTTTTATCTGGTCCAGTCCATCTGGGATTCCAAGATGGCTGCCGAGGCGGTGCGGTTGCGCAGGCAATATGACTGGCCCGTGCTGGTGGTGGCCGGGGCCGGGCATGTCGAATACGGCTGGGGCATCGCCAAGCGCATCCGCTGGTTCGACCCGGCGGCCCGCATCCTGACCGTCATGCCGTGGCGCGGCGGCGGATTCGATTCCGAGGCCGGGGACCTGTTTTTCTATTCGCCCGACACCTACCGTTCGCGCATGGGCATGACCCTGGCCGCGCAGACCGACGGCATTCTGGTGGAATCCGTGGCGCGCGGCTCGCGTGCGGACAGGGCGGGGCTGCGGCCCGGCGATCTGCTGACCGAAGCGTCGGGCGTCGCTCTCGAAGGGCTGTTCAATCTGCACCTGGCCGGGACCAAGGCGCACGATGCCGACGAACCGCTGGTCTTCTCCGTCCGGCGCGGCGACGCGACGTTCGCCGTGGACATGGGCAAGCTCGGCAAGTCCGGCTCCAGGCCCAAGGCCGCTCCCGAAAAACCGAAACCGGAGGCGAAGTAGATGCGCCGAATACTCCCCGCATTGTTCTGTCTGTTCCTTTTGGCCGCGCCCGCACTGGCCGACAATCTGTCCGGGCTGTTCCCGGACGCCGTGGGCGATCTGCGCCGCGTGGAGTTGGCCACCGGCCGGGATGCCCAGGCCGAGGTGGACCGTCTGCACGGCAAGGCTCTCGTGGCCGAGGCCAGCGGCGTGGCGCGCTACGCCCGGAGCGGGGAACGACCCGCCGAGGTCTGGGTTTCGCGCGTATCCTCCGATACCGAGGCGCGCCGCCAGACCGGGCTCATGGTCCACAAGATGTTCGAAAATCCTCAGTCGCCCTTCAAGAGCCCCGGCCGGATCAACCACGGCGGCACGGCTGTCTACCGTTTCACCGGCATGGGGCAGGTGCACCTCATTTGGTGTTCCGGCGACCTTGTCTGGTGGGTCAGCGCGTCCCCGGCCGACGAAGCGGCCTTTCTCGATGCGCTTTGCCTCTAGCCGTCCGTCCCTTGCCTCAATGGGCCGTTTCCGTGTAGTGCTGGCGCAAACCCGGAGGCTGTCGTGAGTGGGACGAATGCGGACAATGTCGAGGCTCTGGCCGGAATCATCCGGCAGTTGGCGGCGCACTATGGACTGTGGCTGGCGGAAAGCGTGCATCAACTCGGGCTGGACACGGCTCTTGACGCCGAGGCCCAGGCCGGTGACCGGCTCCAGGCGATTTTGACGGACAAGCTCGAACGCGCTTTGGGCCGGGAGCCGGGCGGGCTGCTCGCCGGGGCGGACCCGGCGGCGTTGGATCGGGCCGCGCAGGCCCTGCGCACGGGGTGGCTGGCCGCCGACGGGGTCTGGTTTCAGGCCGTGGAGAAACTGGCGGGCATGGACGCGGCCAAACGGGTCAACGACACCTGCTGGACGCGGTTCGCGCCCCTGGAGGCCCGTCGCGCCAAGGCCAACCTTCATCTCCCCGAACGCGGCGGCATTCCCGCTCTCAAGGCCGGACTCGCCGCGCGCATGTACGGCCGTCTCAACAAATGGGAGTTCGCCGGTGAGACCAACACTTCCCTGATCTTCCGCATGACCGACTGCCGGGTGCAGACCGCGCGCAAACGGCGCGGACTCGACGACTATCCGTGCAAGTCCGGCGGCATCGCCGAATACACCGGCTTTGCAAGGGAGATCGATCCCCGCCTGCGGTGCGAATGCATCGGCTGTCCGCCCGACCCCCACCCCGAGGAATGGGCCTGCGCCTGGCGTTTCACTCTGGTCGAAGAGTAGCGGGGAGAGGCGCGGCAAAGGCCGCTGTCCTCACCTGTCCAAGTCGCACAGACCCCATCGGACTTCCCTCCCCCAAAAAAGGAAAAAACCTCTCCCTTCGCCGAAGGCGACTAAAAAGTTTCGGAAAGTCCGGGGCAGCGCCCCCGGCTTATCCGTCGAGGTCCTTCCTTCACATCGCCAGCACGTCGGACGCTTTTCACCCGGGCGGATTTCGGGTACTCACCAAACCATGCCGGAACTACCTGAAGTCGAAGTGATTGCGCGCGGCTTGAACGCCGATGTCGCGGGTCTGAGGATCGAGTCCGTGGAGGTGCCGGGCCTGACGCGCTTGAGTGAGCCTGCCGAGACGCTGGTGCCCAAGGTGGTGGGGCGCGAGATCGAGCGGGTGCGGCGTCGGGCCAAGGTCTTGCTGGCCGATCTGGACGACGGTTCGACCCTGGCTTTTCATTTGAAGATGACCGGCCGGGTGGTGCACGGGCCGAAGCGCGTCGCGGAGAAGCACGATCGGATTCTGTTCTTTTTGAGCGACGGGTCGCTTCTGTCCTTCGCGGACATGCGCAAGTTCGGCTATGTGCGCTGCTTTCCGGCGGGCGAGTTGGAGCGTTGGGATTTCCTGCTCAAGGTCGGGCCGGAGCCGCTTGAGACCGCGCCCGAGGTCCTGGCCGAACGGGTGGTGAAACGGAACTGCGCCATCAAGGCGTTGTTGCTGAATCAGTCGGTCGTGGCCGGTGTCGGGAATATTTATGCGGACGAGTCCCTGTTTCGGGCGGGCATCCATCCCGAGACCAGGGGCAGCCGGGTGGGACGCGCCAGGGCGGTGCGGCTGTTCACCGAGTTGCAGGCCGTGCTTCGGCAGGCCATAGCCGAGAACGGCAGCTCCATTTCGGATTACGTGAACGCGCACGGCGACGCCGGGGCGTTTCAGAACAGCTTCAACGTTTACGGCCGCAAGGGCCATCCGTGCAAACAGTGCGGCGGGACGTTGCAGGCGACGACCGTGGCGGGCCGGACTTCGACCTTCTGCCCGGCCTGTCAGCGGCGGCGATGAGGCCGGGCCGATCGCGAGGCGAATGGAAGCCGGGGAGCGAAGACAGGATCGGGGTCGTGTGCATAACCGTGTTCCCAATTTCGACTGAAAGCATTATTTTCTGAATTTTATTTAGAGATTACCCTGTGCAAAAGAACGAACAGCGACGAACCGCTACGGGACGGTGGACCAAGTGAGCGATCACGGCAGGCGCATAGCGCGGAACGCGGCGGTGGTGGCGGGCGCGACCCTGGTTTCGCGCATCCTGGGGTTTCTCAGGGACATCATCGTGGCTTTCGCTTTGGGCGCCGGGTTGTTCGCCGACGCCTTTTTCGTGGCCTTTCGCATCCCGAACCTGCTCCGGCGGCTTTTCGGCGAGGGGTCGTTGACCATGGCCTTCATCCCCATCCACTCGCGGCTTCTGGAAGAGGAAGGGGAGGAGGCGGCCCAGGCCATGGCGCGGTCCGCCGCCATCTGGCTGGCCGTAATCCTGATCGGGATCACCGTGGTGGTCGAGTTGCTGGCCCGTCCGCTGACCATGGCCATTGCCCCGGGTTTCCTGAGTAATCACGAACAGTTCGCCGTCACCGTGGATTTGGTGCGCATCTGCTTCCCCTATGTGGTGCTTATCTGCGGGGTAGCCCTGTGCATGGGCATTCTCAATTCCCGCAATCATTTTCTTGCCCCGGCCCTTGCCCCGGTGGCCCTGAATCTGGCCCTTATCGGCTCGGCCCTGTTCGGCTATTTCGCCGGGTTGAACGTGGCCTATTGCATGGCCTGGGGCGTGCTCGTCGGCGGCGCGGCCCAATGGCTGCTCCAGCAGCCGTTTCTTTCGCGTACCGGGTTTTCCTGGCGCGGGCCGTGGTCCTGGCGCAATCGGGGGGTGGCTCGCATGGGGATGCTCATGCTCCCTACTGTTTTCGGCGCGGCCGTGTACCAGCTTAACATTCTGCTCGGCACCCTGCTGGCGTCGTTCCTGCCCGTGGGGTCGGTGTCCTATCTTTATTACGCCGACCGGCTGGTCCAGTTTCCGCTCGGGGTGTTCGGCATCGCCATCAGCACGGCAGCACTGCCGTCCCTGTCGCGGCTGGCGGCAAGGGGGGAGATGGGGGAATACGACGAGGCCCTGTCCGCCTCCCTCGGCCTGACGCTGTTCATCAGTCTTCCCGCCGCGGCCGGGCTCATAGGATTGGCCTCCCCGGTCATCGGTCTGCTCTTCGAGCGCGGGGCCTTTTCCGCCGAGGCTGTCACGGCCACGGCCCACGCGCTGGTGGCCTACTCGGTCGGGCTGCCCTTCATCGCCCTGTCGCGTCCCCTGGTGGCCGGATTCTATGCCCTTGAAGACACGCGCACCCCGGTCAAGATCGCGGTACTCTGCCTTGCGGTCAACGTCGGGCTGGGCGTGGCGCTCATGCAGCCGCTGGCGCATGTGGGTCTGGCCCTTGCCGTGAGCGCCTCCTCCCTGCTCAATTTCGTTCTGCTGTACGTTCTGCTCACCCGCAGGCGCGGCGTATCCCTCATGCCTTTGTGGTCGGCTGTCCGCATCCTCCTGCTTTCGGCCCTGATCGGCGGGGGCGCATACTACAGCACGGGCTGGCAGCCGTGGTGGGTTCTGCTCATTCCGGCCTGGGTCGCGGTTTATATGTTCCTGGCTCTGGCCCTGGGGCTGAAAGAGGCTCGCCTGTTTGCGGACATGCTTCGTTCGCGGGTGCGGCGCAAGCTGGCGGGGACGAAATGACCGCTTTGGATACCAACGCCATTCTTGAGCGGCGCGAGTATTTCCCGCGCGGCCTGGTTCAGCCCGAGGGGGGCTATCGCTTTTCCCTGGATTCGCTGCTTCTGGCCTGTTTCGCCAACGTGACCCGGGGACAGACCGGCCTGGACCTGGGGTGCGGCTGCGGCGTCGTGGGCCTTGGGGTGCTTCTCCGGCAGCCCGGCGCGACCATTACCGGGGTGGAGCTGAATCCGCAGGCCGTAGAGGCCGCCAGGGAAAATGCGGCCAATCTGCATCTTGCTGAAAAGATGGGGATAGAGCAGGGTGACGTGTCCGATTGGCGGCCGGACAAGGTGGTTGATTTCGTGGTGGCCAACCCTCCCTATCGCAAGCTCGGCAAAGGCCGGGAGAGTTGCGGTGAACAGCGGAAGACGGCCCGGTTCGAGGCGTCCGGCTCCTTTTACGGATTCGCCCGGTGCGCGGCCGTGGCCCTGAAGACGCGCGGACGGTTCGCCTTCGTGCACCTGCCCGAGCGGTTGCCCGAGCTCATGGCCGATCTGGCCGAGGCCGGGTTGACCCCCAAGCGTTTGCGGTTGGTGCACGGCAAGGTGGATCAGGAGCCCCGCATGGCGCTCGTGGAGGCGGTCAAAGCGGCCTCGCTCGGGCTGCGCGTCGAACCGCCGCTGATATTGCATGAGGGAACGGGGCGAAACACCCGGTTGAGCGAACAGGCTCTGGAGTTTTGCCCGTTTTTGGCCTGCAACCCTAAAGAGAGCGAGTAGATGTCCAAGTATTTTGTGGAGAAGAGGGTCGCCGAGCTTTTCGGCGAAAATAAATTTCTTTGCGGAGAAACCGTGGCCCGGGTGATCGCCGATGCCGGAGGGCGGGACTATCGGGACGTGGTCTGCGCGGTGACGGGATTTTGCAGCGGGATGTCGCGCTCCTGCGGCCAGTGCGGCGTGTTGGCCGGCGCGATCATGGGCATGGGCCTGTATGTCGGGCGCAGCGAGATGAGCGAGGACCATGAGGCGTGTTATGCCCTGGTTCAGGAGTTTTGTTCCCGGTTCCAGCAGCGGTTCGGGTCGTCCAACTGCTATGAATTGATTCGGTGCGATTTCAACAATCCGGACGACATGGTTCGTTTTCGCCGGGATAACGTGCGGGAATATTGCCGGACCATCGTGGAGTTCGGGGCCGAGGCCGCCCTTTCCATTCTTCGTGAACACGGCTACCTTCCCGAGGAGGACGACTGTCCCGAAATCGGGGCGGGACTTGCGGTCGTTTGCGCGGCGGCATCGTAAAGCCAAAGGTAAGCAATATTATTGGTGGCATGATTAATAAAATCATTATCGATAACTTCATGGCTCACGAGCATACCGAGCTTGAGCTCGGGCCTGGCGTGACCATCCTGACCGGCTCCAACAATACCGGCAAGTCCGCTGTGGTGGAGGCGTTGCGCTGCCTGGCCACCAATCCGGCGCGTAGCCCCAACCCCGCCCTCTACATCAGACACGGGGCCAAGGAGGCCCGCGTTGAGGTGGAGGTGGACGACGGGACCAGGGTTGCCTGGGTGCGCACCAAGCGGTGGGCCAAATACGAGCTATGGCCGCCGGGAGCGGACGAGCCGGAGGAGTATCACAAGCTTCAGGGCAAGGTACCCGAGGATGTGGCCCGGGCCCTGCGGCTCGATCGAGTGGAGCTTGAGACCCGCAAGGACTCGGTGGACGTGCATCTCGGCAACCAGCGCGACCCCGTGTTCCTGCTCAATCAGCCCGATTCGGTCATGGCCGAGTTTTTCGCCGCATCCACTGAATCCGCCCACCTGCTGGCCATGCAGAACGCCCTCAAGATTCGGGTGCGCGACGCCAAGCGGGAGGAAAAGGGGCTGGACGGTCAGGTCGCGCGTATCGCCGCCGACCTGGATCGGCTTGATCCCCTGCCCGAACTGGCCCTGCGCATGGACGGGATCGAGGAGCTGGACCGCGAGGCCGCCCGGCTGGAGCGCGAGGTCCCGGCCCTTGAAGCGGCCCTGGCCGAGTTCCTGTCCCTGGACGGGCGGCTTGCCCGCGAGCGGTCCACTGGCGCGGCGCTTCATGGAATCCAGGCCCCGCCCGAGGTCGAGGACGTGAACCGTCTCGGACGGCATATCGGGGCCATGGCATCGGTGGAGACGCAACTCGGCCGCGCGGGCAGTGCCGCGGGAGCCCTGACCGGGCTCGACGCGCCGCCCCGGACCGAGGACGCGGCTCCCCTGCATAGGCTCATTCGGGAGCTGGACGACACCGGGGCTATTCTTCGCTCGGCCTCGTCCCGGCGGACTGTCCTGGCCGGTCTGTCCGAGCTGCCGGACCCGGCGGACACCGGCGAGCTGGCCGCCGTGGTGGATGAACTGCTCATCCTGCGCGCCCGCTCCGCCCGTTTGGCCCGCCTGACGGAAAGTCTGGGGCACGTTGCCGAGCCGCCCGCGCCGCAGCCGCTTGATAAACTCGGCGAAGTCGTGTCGCTAATCAGCGGCCTCAAGGAACAATTTTCAACCAGACAGGCCGAATTGGACGGTCTGGAAAGGGATTTGTCGGCCGTTGTGGCCGCCATGGACGAACGCATCAAGGCCGTTGGCTGCTGCCCGGTTTGCGGCGGCGATCTGACCACCGACGGTTTCCTGGATCACGGGTGCGGCCATGAGTCTTGAACACGTTCGCGCCAAGGGCCTGTTTCTGGTGGCCGACCCGCACCTGGCGGATCATCCGCCGGGCCAGCGGCTGGAAGGCTATCTCGACCAGATACTGGCCAAGCTGACCGCCTGCCTGGAGCGGGCCGACGAGCTGTCCATGGCCCCGGTTTTGCTCGGCGATCTTTTCCACTGGCCCCGCGACAACTCCAACAGAATGCTTGTGGAGCTTATCCGGCTTTTCGGCGGCCGCACGGGCGACAGGACCGTGCACATTCTCGTGGGCAACCACGACAAGTACCAGTCGCGGTTCACGGACGACGTGTCCCTGGCCGTGCTGGAGACGGCGGGCGTGGTCCGGCTCATGAAGGAGGAGGGGCCGCAGTTCGTGCTGGATACGGACGAAGGCCCGGTTCTGGTCTGCGCCAGCCCGGACGGTTCGCCCCTGCCCAAGTCCTACGAGCGCGGTGAGGACGACCCGGAGACCGTGATCTGGCTGACCCATCACAACATCCGTTTCCCGGAGTTCATCGACAAGGCGTACTCCATCAAGGAGCTGCCGGGCATCGACTGGGTCATCAACGGCCACATCCATCGGCCCCAGCCCACGGTGACCAAGGGGCGGACCACCTGGGCCAACCCCGGCAACATCACCCGGCTGACCTTCACCCGTCGGTCCATGGCCCGGGAGCCTGCCGCCGCCATCTGGACGCCCGGCTGCGCGGAGCTGGAAAAATGGGTGATTCCGCATCTCGCCTTCGACCAGGTCTTTCCGGATCAGGAGCTGCCCCCCGAGGAGCAGGAGCTTGAGGGCGAATCCAATTTCATCAAAGGGTTGGAACGGCTGGCCTGGCAGCGCACCCACGAGGGTACGGGCCTGAAGCAGTTCCTGACCGAGAACCTGAGCAGCGAAACCCCGGAAGGCAAGCTCATCTGGGAACTCTACGAGGAGGTCATAAGCGGTGAATAACGACTCCAACCAGACCGGAACGGCCCGGGATGCCCGCGTGGAGCGGGAACTCAACGACCTGCGGCGTCAATACGAGCAGTTGCGCGACCGCAAGGTGCGCACCGAAGAGGCCGTGGCCCAGCTCACCCATCAACTGGAAACCCTGAAAAAACAGGCCGAGGCCGAATACGGAACCAGCGACCTCAAGGAACTGCAACAGCTTCTTGAGGAAAAACGGACGCAAAATGAAGAAGTTGTCGCTGCATACCGCAAGCATGTCCAACAGATTCAGGCCGATCTCGCCCAAGTGGAAAACGCGGTGGAGGGCGACTAGGTGAGTCTGTCCGACGATCTCAGGGAACTGCGCCAGGACCGCCGCCGGGCCGAGGGCCGTCTGCATCGTCTGTCCGCACTTGGCGAGCAGTTGCACGCCGAGCACGGCCGCGTTCGCCGCGAGCTGGCCGGGGTGTGCGAGTTCCTGGACCTTGCTCCCCGGGCGCGGGACACCCTCGAAGAACTGTCCACCGCCCTGTTCGGGCGCATCCTCGACGAGGTCGAGGCCAACCTGACCCACGCCATTCGGGAGATTCTCGGCCAGGATCGGGTGGTGGTCACCGAGCGCGAGGTCAAGAACAATCGGCTCCAGATCCATTTCCTCATCCGCAACCAGGGCCGCGAGGACGAGATCGAGGATATCATGACCGGCCAGGGCGGCTCGGTCTGCAACATTCTGTCCGTGGGATTGCGGCTCATCGCCCTGTCCCAGTTGCCCGAGGCGGGCCACCGGCCTTTCCTCGTCCTCGACGAGCAGGATTGCTGGCTCAAGCCCGGCCTCATTCCCAAATTCATGAAGCTCATTCAGGAAATCGCCGCCCGCCTGGAAATCCAGCTCCTGGTCATCAGCCATCATCCCCTGGACCTCTTTGCCGGGTCCGCCGACCGCATCTTCGAGCTGGTTCCGGACCGTGAGGCCGGAGCAGCGGTCAAGCGCGTCAAATAGCCTTTGCCGTCCGATTTCGGCGGTTACCCTCTGGACAATCCGGTTCTGGTGCTTATCTTAATAGTGCCAAAGATGGCCATAAGGGATAGGCCCGCAAGGGATTGGCCCCATGACATATACGGCAGACAACCCTAAAGGAGGATTCCACCCGTTAAACCTCTCGAAACCATAAAACAGCGAACCGAGTCGCGCTCCCGCAAAGCATAGTGTGCGCATGGACCCCCGAGGCCGACCAGGCCAGGGACCGCCGGGAAATCCGGTCAGCGCACTTTTTTTGCGTCTTTTTTTCACCGTGGGAGGAAGGTTGGCGCGTCCACCCAAAAGCGCGCCGCACCCCTTTTCGGGCACGGCGCGCTTTTGAGTGGACGGGTTTTCCGACGCGGTTATTTGGAGCCGGTCCAGTCCTTTTCGGGGACGGCATGGTCCACGAGCATGATCGGGATGTCGTCCTTGACCGGGTAGACCACCCCGCAGGCGGGGCAGGCAAGACCGTCTCCGGCGGGCATGAGCGTCAGCGCGCCCTTGCACTTGGGGCAGGCCAGGATGTCGAGCAGTTCTTTTTCGAGAGGCATGGCGTTCTCCTTTGGATGTGGCGGAGAATAGCTTCGGAGGAGGGAATTGGCAACCACCCGGCCTTTACCTCAAGAGGGAGAGGCTGTACCGTTCGCATTTGCGCAACCTGAAACCAAATAGGGAAGCACAGCCATGAGCATAGATCTGCATACGCATACCACGGCATCGGACGGCACGCTGACGCCCACGGAATTGGTTCGGCTGGCCGCCGAGAGCGGCCTGGACGCCATCGCCGTGACCGATCACGACACCTTTCAGGGCGTGGCCGAGGCCATGGAGGCGGGCAGGCGGTTCGGGGTCGAGGTCATCCCCGGCACGGAGTTGAGCCTGGAATCCCCGGAAGGCGCGGGCTGGATTCACGTGGTCGCCCTGTGGCTGCCGGAAAGAGCCGACGAACTCCAGAAGGCGTTGGATTGGGTCATCGAAGGCCGGGCCAACCGCAACCGCGAGATCGTGGCCAAGCTGCGCACCCTTGGAGTGAACATTTCCTATGAGGCCGTGGCGGCACGCGCCACCGGAACCATCGGCCGCCCGCATTTCGCCCAGGAATTGATGGCGCTTGGCGTGTGTTCGTCCATGGATGAGGCGTTCCGGGTCTGGGTCGGCGACAACGGGAGGGCCTATGTGCCCAAGCGCAAGCTTACGCCCGAGCAGGCGTTTCCCCTCCTCTCCGACATCGGAGCCACCTCCATTCTGGCCCATCCGTTCGCCCTGAGGCTGAACTATCCGGAGACCGAAAAGGTGATCCGTCGTCTCAAGGAACTTGGTCTGGACGGCATGGAGGTCTTTTACTCCGAACACTCCGAGGCCGACACCAAGGCCTATGGGGAAATGGCGGACCGGCTCGGCCTGCTCAAGAGCGGCGGATCGGATTTTCACGGAGCCAACAAGCCGGAAATCAAGCTCGGCGTGGGCCGGGGCAATCTGAATATCCCCTACGAAGTTCTTGAAAAGATGAAGGAAGATCGCCGATCCAAAGGGCTGCCCGTCTAGGGCGCCCTTTTTGCGTTCCCGGGCGCGACCCGGAACGGGTCAGGCTCAATATTCCCCTTGGCGAAACGAACCCCCATCAGGTACTTTGCGCCCATGCCAGACACCAGCCCGTTCATACCGGAACTGCTCGCCCCCGCAGGCAACATGGAAAAATTGGAGACCGCCATCCTTTATGGCGCGGACGCTGTCTACCTTGGCGGCGAGGGTCTCAACCTGCGCGCCGGAGCGGGCGGGTTCGACCGTCAGGCCCTGGAGCGGGCCATTCACCTCGCGCATCAGGCCGGGGTCAAGGTCTACTACACCCTCAACGTCTACCCGCGCCAGTCCCACATGAACGCCTTGCGCGAGCAGATTGATTTTCTCGGCGAGCTTCGGCCCGACGCCGTCATTGCCGCGGACCCGGGCGTCATCCGGCTGCTGCGGCGCGAGCTTCCCGAAATTCCGGTGCATATCTCCACCCAGGCCAACACCTCCAATGTGGAGGCCGTGCGTTTTTGGCGGGAAAACGGGGCCAAGCGCGTTAACGTGGCCCGCGAACTGCGCTCCGCCGAGCTGGCGGAGATGCTCGACGCCTGCCGCAAGCAGATGCCCACCATGGAGCTTGAGGTATTCATGCACGGGGCCATGTGCATGGCCGTGTCCGGCCGCTGCTACATGTCCGCGCTGCTCAACGACCGGCCCGGCAATCTCGGCCAATGCTCCCACCCCTGCCGCTACGAGTATCGGCCCACCTCCATTTCTTTTGAAGAGCGTACCCGGCCCGGCGAAAATCTCTGGGAGATTCGCGAATATTCCGCCGGATTGACCGAGGAGTTTTCCTTTGACGCGCCCGAGGATTTCGCTTTTTCCTCTCCGGACAAGGACGGCCCCATCTCTCAGCCCCCGGCCGACCGCGCCTTGTCCGCCGCCCTGGATACCGACGGCTGGACCAAGTTTTTCGCCGCCGAGGACCTTTGCCTGCTCCACTACATCGAGTGGTTCCGGCGCATGAAGGTCGCCTCCCTCAAGATTGAGGGACGCACCAAGAGTTCCGCCTACCTCGCCCAGGTGGTGGACGTCTACAAGACCGCTCTTACCCACGCGGCCACGGGTCGTTTTCAGCCCGAAATCTACCTTGACGAGCTGGTCAACGCGGCCTCCAGGCCCCTGACCACCGGCTTTTTCGATCCGGCCAACCGGGGCGCCATAGCCCTGCCGCCGGACGACACCGAAAAACGCCCCGTGCTCGCCCGCGTGCTCGCGCCGCTGGCCTCCGGCCGTTGGCTCGTCCAGACCAAGGCGCGCTGGGATGCCTCGGAAGCCGTCGAAATCCTCGTGCCCGGGCTGCTTCGGCCCGCCATCGCCGCCAAGGACTACGCCCTCGTGGACGAAAAGAATCAGGGCGTCGACGTCTCGCACCCCGGCCAACGTGCCGTTCTCATTTGCGATCACCCCGACATCAAGGCTGGATTCTTTCTGCGCAAGCCGTGGGAAATGAATCGGATCGATTAGTCCTGGGAGGCCGGAGGTTCGGCGGGCTTAGGCCGGTCTGAGCCGGACTGGCTGGGATGGCTTCGCCGACCGGGCGTCTCCAACGGTTCAAGAACCCTCTTGAGAGGGTTCTTGAAAATCTCCCAGACGTTTAGGCGGTGCTTCGCCGGTTGCGGAGCGTTGGGGGCAGGGGACTTCCCCAGTCTGGATTGTTTACCGTTCTTCTTCCTTTTCCTTTCCATACAGCGCGTAATAGCCGCTTGGCACGACGACCAGCGTGAACAGGGTCGAGGCGACGAGACCGAAGATGAGCGCCCAGGCGAGCCCCGAGAATATGGGGTCCAGGGTGATGGGCCATGCGCCCAGCGCGGTGGTGAGCGCGGTGAGCACGATGGGTCTCATGCGCACTGCGCCGGATCGGACGATGGCCTCCTTGAGGGGTGCGCCTTTTTCTGTTTCGCCCTGGATGAACTCGATGAGCACCAGGGAGTTGCGGATAACGATGCCGCCCAGGGCGATCATGCCGATCATGGAGGTTGCGGTGAAGAAGACCGGGTCGTTGAACCCGTCCACGGTGCCGCCCGCCACCAGGTTGAGCAGCCAGAATCCCGGCAGGATACCGAGCAAAGTGAGGGGGATGGCGGACATTATCAGGGCGGGCATGACAAAGGAGCCGGTCTGTCCGACGAGCAGGATGAAGATGCCGACCAGCGCGGCGGCAAAGGCCAGGCCCAGATCGCGGAAGACGTCGAGGGTGATCTTCCATTCGCCCTCGCCCGCCCATTGCGTGGTGAGCCCCGGCTGTACGGGGTCCTTCTTGAGCATGGACTGGAGGTCGATGACCGCTTCGCCCGGCGGGACGCCCGCGGTTTCGGCATAGACGTAGGCCACGCGCTTGAGGTTCTTGTGGTAGATGGGCTGCTCGGCCGGGACCCTGCGGAAGGAGCCGAGCTCAGCCAGGGGAACCATGGCCCCGGAGGCGGTCTTCATGCGCAGCTCGCTCAGGGGATCGGGGCCGGTGCGCAGCCGCATGGGCAGGACGAGGCGCACGGGCAGGGACTGGCGTTCGTGGGGCAAGTGGACGTTTGCCGGGGCGGAGCCGGACAGGGACAGGCGCAGTGTATCGACCACATCGGCGGTGGTCACGCCGTGCAGAGCGGCTTTTTCCTTGTCCAGGACGAAGTCGTACATGGTCCGGTCGGTTTCGGAGGAATCATCCCGGTCCACGAGGCCGGGCAGTTCGCTCATGACTGATTCCACGTGGCGCGCGCCGTCGAGGAAGTCCTGATAGGCCATGCCGGGGCGGCCGTATATCTCGGCGGTGAGGGTGGCTATGACCGGCGGTCCGGGCGGGACCTCGATGAGCTTCATGCGCACGCCGTTTCGGTCGGCGATGGCCTGAAGGTCGTTGCGCAGGCGCAGGCCGATGGCGTGAGACTGCATGTCGCGCTCGGACTTGTCCCTGAGGTTGACGCGTATGTCCGCGAGGTTGGGCTGCTCGCGCCAGTAGTAGTGGCGGACCATCCCGTTGAAGTCCATGGGCGAGGGCTCGCCCGCATAGGTTATGAAGTCCGTCACTTCGGGTACGGTGCGCAGGTAGGCCTCGAAGTCGCGTACGGCGCGGTCGGTCCTTTCCAAGGTGGTCCCTTCGGGCATGTCCACGAGGATTTGGAATTCGTTTTTGTTGTCGAAGGGCAGCATCTTGAGCGGCACCAGCCGCAGGAGCACCAGCACGCCGCACAGGGCGAGCCCGGCCAGGATGCCGAAAAGGAGCAGCCAGCGGTTGCGCGCGCGGGTCAGGAACGGGGTGATGGCCACGCTGTACCAGCGCAGCAGTCGCGCGCCCGTCTTGCTTTCGGCGGCGGTGTTGTCCGAGTCCGGGGCGGTCTTGCGGTTGCGCAGGAGCAGGTAGGCCATCCACGGGACCACGGTCAGGGCGGCCAGGGTGGAGAAGGTCACGGTCAGGGGCACGTTGGCGGCCATGGGGGCCATGTACGGACCCATCATGCCGGTGATGAAGAAGAGGGGCGCGAAGGAAACGATGATGGCCAGGGTGGACAGGATGACCGGGGGCAGGACTTCCTTGACGGCGGCCAGGGTGGCCTCCAGGGGATCGCGCAGTCCCATGCGGATATGACGCTGGATGTTGTCCACGTTGGTGATGGGATCGTCCACCACCAGCCCCAGGGAGAGGATGAGGGCGAAAAGCGTCACCCTGTTGATGGTGTAGCCGAAGAGATAATTGACGAACAGGGCCAGCGAGAAGCTCATGGGCACGGCCAGGGCGACCACCAGGGCCTCGCGCCAGCCCAGGGTGAAGGCGAGCAGGGCGACGACGGTGATGATGGCGAAGAACAGCGACGAGAGCAGGTCGTTGACCTTGGCGTGGGCCGTGGCCCCGTAGTTCCGGGTCACGGTCAGGGTCACGCCCTCGGGCAGGACGTCGCGTTTCAGCAGGCGTGCGCGCTCGATGACCGCGTCGGCCACGCCCACGGCGTTGACGCCTTTCTTTTTGGACAGGCCGAGGGTCACGGCGGGCCGGGAGGCGTGCTCCGCGTCCAGGCCGCGTTCGGCCATATACAGATCGGAGAAGCCGATGCGCGAATAGCTGGTCGGCTCGGCCGGGCCGTCGATCACGTCGGCCACGTCGCGCAGGTAGACAGGCCTGTCATCGAACACGCCCACCACCAGGGAGGCCGCGTCTTCGGCCGACAGCAGGAAGGACTGGCTGACCAGCTGGGTGTCGTTGTCGCCGGAAACGAAATGTCCGGCGGAAAGGGAGCTGTCCGCACCCTTGAGGGCGCGGGATATTTCCTGGGGCGAGACGTGGAACCCGGCCATGCGGTCGGGATGCAACTCCACGCGCACCTCGCGGGAGCGGCCAGAATGCAGGGTCACCCGCGAGACGTCCTCCACCTCGGCCAGCCGATGGAACAGCTCTTCGGCCATGCGTCGCAGGTCGAAGTCGGAATAGCGGTCTTCAAAGCCGTGTTCCGCGTGCAGGGTCAGGGTGACGATGGGGACGTCGTCGATCTCCACCGGCTTGACCACCCAACTCTTCACGATGGAGGGAGCCAGGTCCTGATTTTTGAGGATGGTGTTGTGGAGCTTGATGAGCGAGTCCTCGCGGTCCTCGCCCACATGGAATCGCACGGTGACGGCGGTTTGGTCCTTGCTCGACGTGGAATAGACGTACTCCACCCCGTCGATCTGCCAGAGCAGCCGTTCCAGCGGGGTGGTCACGAGTTTTTCCACCTCTTCGGCGGACGCTCCCGGCACCTGGACGAGGACGTCGGCCATGGGCACCACGATCTGCGGCTCTTCCTCGCGCGGGGTGACCATGATGGCCGCCGCGCCCACCAGGAGCGAGGCCAGCGCGAGGATGACGGACATCTGCGAGGTCAGGAAATAGCGGACGATGGACGGCAGAAATCCACGGACCCTGGATTGATCGGGCTGCATCAGCGGACTTCCTCCCGGGACAGGCCCACGGTTTCGCCGCCGGACAGGCCGGACAGAATCTCGATCTTGCCGTCCACGCTCTCGCCGGTGCGCACGTAGACCGGCTGCCACGCTTCGTTTGATTTGACCATGACCGTTTCAAGCTGGCCGACACGGCGCACGGCTTCTCGCGGCACCAGCACGGTCTCCCGGTCGCCCAGGGGCACCAGCAGCCTGCCGAACATGCCGGGATACAGCCCCGGCCGTTCCGGCAGCCGGACCTTGACCAGGAAGGAGCGGGTCACGGGGTCGGCCAGGGGTTCGATCTCCTGGACCACTCCGGTCAGCGGCTCCTTGTCGTTCAGGGCGGTGATGACCACGGACAGGCTGTCGCCGAGTTTGATCCGGCCTATGAGCGCCTCGCGGACCATGGCCTCAAGGTGCATGGAGCCGCCCGTATGCAGGGTGAGCAGTTCCTTGTTGGGAAAGGCCAGGTCGCCCGGCTCCACCAGACGTTTGGCCACCTCGCCCGGCTCCTGGGCGGTGATGGTCGTGTATCCCAGGGAAATCTCCGCCTCCTGAACCACTTTGTCCGCTTCGCGGGCGCGCGCTTCGGCGGCGGCTACGCCCTGTTCGGCCTGGTTCAGGGCGGCTTTGGCCTGAAGGTAGGCGGCTTCGGCTTTTTCCACTTCCTCGGCCGTGACCACTTTCTGTTCGAAGAGCTGGTTCATGCGCCGGTAGGTGGATTCGGCCTTGGTGTGCGCGGCCCTGGCGGAGGCCAGCGCATCGCGCGCCTGGGCGGCCATGCTCCTTGCGGAGGAGACCGCCTGTCGGGAACGGTCCAGCCGGGTCTCCGAAGCGCGGCTGTCCAGCACCACCAGCCGGGCGCCCTTGTCCACCCGGTCGCCGGGCCGGACAAGCACTTCGAGCACACGTCCCGTGACCTGGGCTTCCACGCGGATGTCCGTCTTGGCCTGCACCGTGCCCACGGCGTCGAACAGGCGCGGCAGCACCGTGCGTTCGGCCGTGGCTGTGGCCGCCGGTTCGTATCCCGCGCCCTTTTTTACGGTCATGGGCGCGTCCTGGCCGCAGGCACCCAGCAGGCCGAGAATTACGATGAATGACGATATGTTCAGGATTATTTTTCTCATGAACCCGTCCATAACATACAACCCCTCGCTCCTGCCACGGTCAAGATGGGAGGGCGGGAAAACAGTGGCCGGAGGAGTGGGAAAGACGCGGGATCGGATTTTTTCCACAGGCAGTCTTGACGGCCTGATAAACGTGCCTATTTAGTTTGCGTACAAAAAAAAGGAGGTGCCGTTCATGGTTATCGATTTCAATACGCTTTATAATTTCCCGTCCAGGTTGGATCGCGTCTTTGAAGAGTTTCTGCGATCTCCCATGGGCGACGACCGGCGTTTGGCCTACCCCCCGCTCAATTTGAGCAACGACGAGGAGAACATTTACGTCCGCGCGGAAGTGCCCGGAGTGACCATCGACGATGTTGAGCTGACCCTGACCGACAAGACGTTGGTTATCAAGGGAGAGCGGACCGCCCCGGAAGGCAAGTTCTACAGACAGGAACGTCCGAGCGGTGTTTTCCACAGGGTTATAAACATTGGGGTGCCGGTCGACAGGGAAAAGGTGACCGCCGCCATGAAGGACGGCGTTCTGACCGTGACCCTGCCCAAGTCCGAAGAGGTCAAGCCGCGCACCATCAGCATCGACGTTGCCTAATCAAGGAGGGTGTCATGAGTGAAGTCGTGAAGAAAGAGGAACGCAAGGAGCTGACCCGCTTCCGTCCGGCCACGGACATCCTGGAGCGCGAGGACGGCTTCCATATATTCATGGATATGCCCGGCGTGAGCAAGGAGGATATGTCCATCGACCTGGAAGAGGACGAGCTGACCGTCACGGGCCGTTCGATCCAGTGCCCGGTCCCGGGCGAGAAGTTCGTCGAGATGCAGTTCGGCGGGTGCGAATACATCCGCTCGGTCTCCATCTCCGACATCGTGGACCGCGAACGCATCAAGGCTTCCGTGGAAAACGGAGTCCTGGAACTGTTCCTGCCCAAGCTGGAGAAGGTCCAGCCCAAACGGATCAGTATCGAAGCGCAATAGTTCCATCAGCCATCCTACATGAAAAAGGGCCCCCGGCGACTCAGGTTGCCGGGGGCCCTTCCTTGTGGCGTCGCAAAGGCGTCAGATGGCCCAGGTCTCTATGTCGATGAGCCCCAGCCGGGCGGCGTAGCGGACAAGCTCCACCGAGCTTTTGAGTCCGAGCTTCTTCATCAGGTTGGTGCGGTGATTCTCCACGGTCTTGGGGCTTATGAACAATTGTTCGGCCACGCCCTTGGCGGTCAGCCCCTCGGCGAGCATGCGCATGACCTCCTGCTCGCGCGGGGTGAGGGTGGAGTAGGGGTCGTCCTGGCCGTCGTCGGCCTCGTCCTTGGTCTGGAGCAGCTTGAAGACAACCTCTTGGGACAGGGCTCCGTCCAGGAAGATGTTGCCCTTGGCCACGGTGTGGAGGCCCTTGATGAGCTGCCCGGCGGCGGACTCCTTGATGATGTACGCAGTGGCTCCGGCCCGGAACGCCTCGATGATGTAGTCGGCCTCGGAGTGCATGGAAATGATGACGAACCGGGTCTGGGGCAGCTCGTCCTTGAGTTCGCGGATCATCTGGATGCCGCTCTTGTCCGGCATGGAGATGTCAACCAGGACGATGTCGGGCCGGTGGGTCCGCGCCAGGGTGACGCCCTCGCAGCCCGTGCCCGCTTCCGCGCAGACCGCGAAACGTTCATCCCTGCTGATCATGGTCTTGAGCCCCTCCCGGAAGAGGGGGTGGTCGTCGACGATCATGATGTCCAAGATATTTGCTCTCATGCTATCCGTGTCTCCTCGCGCTTTCGATCGGAACCTTGAAGAGGATGCGCGTGCCGGTTCCGGTCAGGGTCTGGATCTCCATGGAGCCGCCGATGAGGCGGGCTCTCTCCTCCATGCTCCGAAGGCCCATGCGTTTATCCGCGTCGGCCTTGGCCAGGCTTTCCTTCATGAAGAACCCCCGGCCGTTGTCCTCGATGCGGATGAGGATGTCCGGGTGGCTTTTGACCAGCCGGATCACCGCCCGTGTGGCCCGGGCGTGTCGGCAGATGTTCCTGACGGCTTCCTGAACCATTCGGTAGAGATTGATTTCCACGTCGAAGTCCAAGGAAATATTCTCGATTCCGGTGGAGAAAAAGTCAACGTCGAACCCATATCGGCTTCCCGCCTCATGGCAGAGGTTGTCCAGAGCCTGGACCAGACCGAGCTGATCCAGCGCCGGAGGCCGCAGGCCGTAGGCAATTTCCCGGACCGAAGCGATGGAGTGGCGCAGGATTTCGGTCACGGCCCGGCCTCGCCCGGTCAGCTCCGGGTCGGCATCCGGGTGGCCGTCGAACAGGGTCTCCATCTTGAGCATGATCGAGGACAGGTCCTGGGCCACGTTGTCGTGCAGGTCCCGGGCGATGCGCTGGCGTTCGTCCTCCTGCACCCGGATGAGCTGTTGGGTCAGGGCCTGGATGCGTTCCTGGGCCTGGCCGCGCTCCTCGGCAACGGCCTTGAGCCGGACGTTGGTTTTTGACAGCTCCGCCGTGCGCTTGCGGACCCGGTTTTCCATTTGGGCGTGGGCGATGAGCAGTTCCGATTCCAGTGCCTTGTACCGGGTGATGTCGGTCAGGATGAACATCAGCGCGTCGCGGCCGCCCCACATGATGGGCTTGACGTTCATGTTCACCCATTTGGTTCCGCCGCTCTTGGTCAATATGCGAAAGAAGCCCAGCGGGGTCTTGTCCTTGCCCGTGCCGAGCCGGGCGAGCCTCGGGGTGTGCTCGTTCCGGTCGTCGGGGTGGACCATGTCCGCGAAATTCAGTTCTTCAAGCTCGTCGGCCGTGTAGCCCGTGATGCGCATCATGGACCTGTTGACGTAGCGGACCGAACCGCTCTGCGTGACGATGACCCCTTCCTGCGAGTTCTCGGCCAGCACGCGGTAGCGCTCCTCCGAATCCATGAGGGCCTCTTCGGCCCGTCGCCTCGGGGTTACGTCCAGCAGCGAGACGATGACGCGGGAGAGGGTCTCCTGATACTCGTCCGGGACGTAGAAGTGGACCATGACCCAGATAGTGTCGCCGTCCAGGGTGCGGTTGGCGATCTCGCCGCAGTATTCCCGGCCGCCCGAGGCCAGCATGATGATCTCTTCGGTGAAGGCGGCCATGGAGCTGTCGGTCAGGACCTTGTCCAGGTTGCCCAGCAACTCGTCCTTGGAGGTCGCCCCGAGCAGGGACAGGGTGGCCTTGTTCACGTCAACCACGGTGACCAGCGAGGCGCACTTGGCCAGTGATTCGGGGTTCTCGTAGAAATAGTTCCGGAAGTCGGTGACGCCCTGCTCCTTGAGCCCGTCCAGGTAGAACTTGAGCCGGGTCAGGTCCTCCTCCCACAGGGATATGGGGGAGTCCTCGAACAGGGTGCGGAAGCGGGCTTCGCTGGCGGCCACGGCGGCCCCGGCCTCCCGGCGGATGGTGACGTCCCTGGACACGCCCTGGAATCCGATGGGGCGTCCCTTGTCGTCGAGCAGCCGCTTAATCACGGTCTCTGCCCAGAAGGTCCGGCCGTTTTTGTGGATGTGCTCCAGCTCAAGGTTGCTGACCAGGGCGTAATCCCCCTCGGCCTCGGCTTCCCTGCGCCGGTTCAACGCTTCCTCCAGCCTGGGGATGGACTTCTCGGCGACCATTTCCCGGAGCGGGCGGCCCTGCACTTCTTCCGGCGTGTAGCCGCTGATGTCCTTGATGGACGGCGTGGCGTAGACCATGCAGTAGTCGTCGTCCATGGTCCAGATGGCGTCGGCGGTGTTTTCGGCCAGGAAACGGTATTTCTCCTCGCTTGCCCGGAGACGCTCCTCGGCGCGTTTGCGCGCGGTGATGTCCGTGGCGATGCCTTCCACGGCCACGGGGTGGCCGTGTTTGTCCCGAAGCAGGATGTGCCGTTGGCTGGCCCAGAACACTTCGCCCGACTTGTGGATGAACTGGAACACGTATTCATCGCGGACCTTGCCTTCGAGCAGTTCCTGCAGGACCTCGTCCAGATAGTCGCGCCAGTCGGGGTGGACGATCTGCTGGAGGAGCATGGGATTGTCCTGGTATTCCTGCACGGAGTAGCCGGAAAACCGTACCACGGAAGGGCTGAGGTAATCGTACAGGCCGGTGTGCAGGTTCAGGCGGAAGAAGATGTCGCTGGTGCTTTCGGATATGAATTTCAGACTCTTCTGAGCCGTTCCGAGGGCCTCGCGGATGCGGATGAGGTCGGACAGGTCCTGCTTGATGGAAATGACGTGGGTGATTTCTCCGGACTCGTCGGTGACGGGATCGAACCAGCCCTTGACCGAGCGCAGGGTCCCGTCTTTGGACCGGATGACGTATTCGCCTTCCCACCGGTTGCCCTGCCGGACCGTGGGCAGCACAACGTTCCAGTAGAGGTCCAGGGTCTCTGCGGGCAGGATGTGCTTCTCGTCCAGGTGGTTGTCCAGAATTTCTTCGATGGAGTAGCCCCATAGCCGGGCATAGGCGTTGTTGCCCCATACGGGGAAGAGGTTCTTGTCGTGAACAGATACCGCCATGCCGGAGGCCTCCACCAGACGGCGGAACATGCCGGGGGTGAAGTCGAGCAGACGCTCCCGGGTTTCCGGGTCTGGGCGAGGTATCGGTTCGCGGTGGGGCTTCACGGGGCGTCCGATTGCTGATTGTGGTGGGTATGGGCCTCTACGACGAATGCATCTTAACGTATTCGCAACCCGAATGGAAGGCGCGGTCGGTTACTGCTCCGCCTTGGGCCGGTCCAGACTGTTTATCCAGGACACGGCCAGAGAGGCGTGATCGTCGGCCACCTGCTCGACCCAGGAGGATTGCCCGCCCTCGGCTTCGAGGACCTCCCGGCTTGTCTTGGCCGGGGCCACGACAATGGTGAAGGGACGTTTCTCCTGGTCGCGCAGGGATTCGAGGGTTCGGACAAGGGACCGCCACTTCGCCGTTTCCCGGCCGGTGACGAGCCAGAGAACGGGCGGTTCGAGACGGGCCAGGGTCTTCCGGTTCGGCAGGTCGGCCGGAGTCAGTCCGTCGGTGAGCATACAGATCAGGAAACGAGGCGATGCCTGTTCGGCGGCTTGAAGCGCGGCGGGCACGCCCGGCCCGGCTCCCCATATCCCGGCCTTGTCCGCGCCGATGGACGGGTGGGCCTTGAGAAATCCGTAGGCGGCCGAGGTGTCCTCGATCAGTTCCCCGGGACCGGCCGGAGCGGGCTGTTCGGCGGCGCATCCGCGCGGAGTGAAGGTCAGGGCGGACAGGTCGTGCATGGACAGGGTCCGGGTGAACGCCTGGACAAGGCCCGGATCGGCGCATTCCGGCCCGTGAACGACCACCACGCCCGCATGGCCCTCGTCGTAGGGCGGGCGGGAAAGGCGCGCCTCGATGGGGCCGGCCGGGCCGTCGAAGGAGACCTCCTCCTCGCGCACGTGCACCTTGACCGGATAGTGCGCGATGCGGTCCTCGTCGGTGACCAGGATGAACCGTTCGATACGGTCGTTCTTGGCCAGGAAGGTGACCGACCCCGTCACTGGCTCGTCTGCATAGGCGGAGGGGCCGATTGTGTAGACGTACTTGCCGAACGCCTGCTTCAGGCGGCGCAGGGTCTTGTTCTTGGAGTCGTAGATCAGGAACCGCCCGTACTTGGTGTTGCGGGCGTCGATGATGGAGATGACCCGGTCGTCCTTGGTCCGGAACTGGCCGGAGAACTCCTGTGCGGAATAGGAAAAGTAATCGCCCATCAAGGCCCGGCCGAAACGGGCTTCGGCTCCCCTGTGCACGGTGCTGTCCTTGCGGACGTAAATTTTTTCGGGCAGGCCGTCCTCGGCTGTCTTTTCGGGCGGCAGGGTCTTGGTCGGGCTGATCTCCACCACTTCGGGTTCTGGCTCCGGCTCCGGAGCGGGCTCGGGTTCGGGAGCGGGAGCGGGCTCGGGCGGCGCGTCGTCCAGGACCACGGTCTTGTCCATGGGCAGGGGCGCGGCGGCCGGAAGCTCCTCCGGGGGCGGCTGCGCCGCTGGCGGTTCGGGAGCGGGGGCGGGCGCGGGCATGGGAATGATCGGTTCAGGCTCCTGGATGTCGGTCAACTCCACTTCCATAAGCTCCATCTCGGGCAGGGGCGGCAGGTTCACGGAATGAAGCAGCCCCATCGCCACCACGGCATGAAAGAGGATGGAGAGTGTCCAGCTCAGCGTCCGTTGCATGTCGTTCTGTCCCGTTCCCTACTTTTTCTTGTCCGGCTTGGGCTCTTCGGCCACGATGCCGAGCTTGTCGATGCCCGCCGCCTTGATTTCGCCCATGACCTGAACCACCGTGCCGTAGGGCACCTCCCGGTCCGCGCGCAGGAAAAGCTGCTTCTTCTGGGTGGCCACCAGCCGCTTGAGGTGCTCCTCAAGCTCGTCCAGGCTTACCTTGTACTCGTCCAGAAAGATGTTGCCGTCCTTTTTCACGGTCAGGACCAGATGTTCGGAATCCTGCGGCAGGTTGCGGACCGTCCGTGTCGCGGGCAGGTCCACCTCGACCCCCTGTGTCATGAGCGGAGCCGTGACCATGAAGATAATCAGCAGCACCAGCATCACGTCCACGAAGGGCGTGACGTTGATCTCGTTGAGAAACCCGCCGCCGGTCTTGATCGCCATGACCGACTCCTAGTGGCGCTCGGGCTTGTCGGCCCAGGCGATTTCACGTTCGGCCCGGTTCAGGAACGCGCCGGCGAAATCCACCATGCCGGACTCCACCTCGTTCAGCTTGCCGAGAAAATAGTTGTAGAAAATGGTCGCCGGGATGGCCACGAGCAGGCCGATGGCCGTGGCGACGAGAGCCTCGGAGATGCCCGGCGCGACCGTTGCCAACGCCGCGGACTGCGCCTGCCCGATGGAGTGGAACGAGTGCATGATGCCCCAAACCGTGCCGAACAGGCCGATGAACGGGGCCGCGTTGGCGCAGGTGGCCAGGAACGGCAGGTTGCGGGTCAGGCCGCGCATCTCCTTGGAAATGCCCTGCTTGAGCACGCGCCGGAGGGTGTCCTTGACCAGGAGCCGTCTGCGCTCCCGGTTGACGTCCGCCTTTTCGAGCTGGCGGAATTCCTTCACGGCCAGCGAGGAGACCCGGGCCAGGGGCGAATCGCTCTTGTCGCCCAACTGCTTGATGCCCTTGGACAGATCGCCTGCGGCCATGAACGCGTCGTAACCGCTGATGACCCGCTTGCGGGCCGTGCCGATGGTGAAGAACTTGAGGAAGATGATGGTCCAGCTCCACAGGGACATGCACCCCAGGAAGAGCATGACCAGCTTGACCGCCAGGGTCGCCCCGGAAAGCAGGGTCAGGATGTCGTTGTCGGGCAGAAAATTCATGATTTCACCTTCGGTTTTCCTTCGGAAATATTCCGTTGAGAGGGGGCCTTTACCATGTGTAAACCCCGTTCGGTTAGAAAGCAAGGGGGGCGCAAATTGGAAGGACTGTCTTTTCAGACGGTTGCAGTCAGCATTGAGGCCGCTTGGCGCGGGGAGCGGTATAAGCTTGTCCCGCGTCCGCTTTTTGGCGTAAGGACAGAATTGGGCGGCGGAAACTGTTCATGATCCGTGGGGTATTGCGGAGGCGTTGTGTGAAAATTCTGATTTTGGCGGGCAAGGATGCGGACCTGCGTGACCTTGATCTGCTCCCCGGCGGCCATGAGCGTACCGTGGCGCGTCTGGAGTCCGTTTCGCGGGGCGTGCTTCGTTTGGAGAAGGACGACGCGGATCTTGTCATGCTCGCGCCCGACCCGGACGACGAGTCCTGGCCCCGCGCCGTCGAACGTGTCCGCAGAGAGTATGGACGGCAGGCCGTCGTGCTGCTTGGCGGTCCGGGCGGCGAGAACGAGGCCCTGGCAAGGGGGGCGTTCGACTGCTTTGTGCTGGGAGAGGATACCCCCGGCTGTCTGGCCCGCTGCATCCGTCATCTGGAGGACCGTCTGGCCCTTGAGGCGGAACTGACGGCCGAGCGTTCCCAGTTCGACTGGATGGAGCGCACCGGCGTCTTCGGCAGATGGATCATGGAGGCGGACGGCGATATCCGCTGGTCCGGCGGGCTGCGCCGCATCTTTGGGCCGGACGCGGAGCCGGGCCGTCGGCTTTCCGGTCTGCGCGAACATGTTTATCCCGAGGATCTGGAGGTCTTCGACCGGGCCGTGGAGGCCACCTTCGATCAGGGATGGCCTCTGGATTTCGAGTACCGGGTGATGGACGCCGCGGGAAAGGTCCGTCATCTGCGCGTCAACCGGGAAGTGGAGCTGGGCCCGGGCGGGGACGTCGTCCGGGTGTGGGGCATGGCCCGCGATGTCTCCCTGCAAAAGGATTTCGAGGAATTTCTCTTCAAGCGTGACGCCGTTCTTCAGGTGCTGGCTAATTTTGCCAGCCGTTTTCTGCGTGACGCCGATTGGAACAAGGGCGTGTCCGAGGCCCTGGCCAAGCTCGGCAAGGTCGTGGACGTGACCCGCATTTACCTGCTGGAAAGGTGCGGATCGGACGACGTGGAGGACCCGATCCTGCACAGCGAGTGGGGCGTCGACTGGCTGAAGCCCCTTCGCGGCGAATCCGGCAAACTGGACCTGTCCATCCTGCCCGACTACTGCGCCTGGCGCGGGGCCATGCTCAAGCGGAAGGTTGTCGCCGGGCACGTGAGGCATTTCCGCAAACAGGACCGGGATGCCTTCGGGGCCACCGGAGCCAAGTCGGTCATGATAGTGCCGGTCTTCGCCGGGAGCACCCTGTGGGGCGTTATGGGGCTGAGCGAGCACCGAAGCGAGCGGGACTGGCTGCCCGTGGAGATAGAGTCCATGATGCTGGCCGCCAACCTCTTTGGCTCGGCCATTCATCACGGCGAGATGAGCCGCGAGCTCATGGAGGCGAACCGATCCGCCGAAGAAGCCTCCAAGGCCGCGCGTGAGGCGAGCATGGCCAAGTCCATGTTCCTGGCCAACATGAGCCACGAGATCCGCACCCCCATCAGCGGCGTCCTCGGCATGACCGAGATGATGCTCACCACCGGGCTGACAGGAGAACAGCGGGAGCATATGGACATGATCCGCGACGCGGGCAACTCCCTGCTGAACATCATCAACGATATTCTGGACATCTCCAAGATCGAGGCGGGCAGGATGGAGCTCAAGCCCGAGGACTTCACGCTTCGCACCGCCCTGGAAACCTGCGTGCGCTCCTTCGGGCCGCAGGCCGAGCGTAACGGGCTGGCCTTCCGCCATTCCGTGGCCGACGACGTGCCCGCCCGGCTCAACGGCGACCCCGACAGGTTGGGGCAGGTCCTGTGGAATCTCATCGGCAATGCCCTCAAGTTCACCCCGCGCGGGCTGGTGGAGCTGACCGTGGACGTCCTGCGTCGCGAGGCCGGACGCGTCTGCCTGCGGTTCAAGGTTCGTGATACCGGGATAGGCATCCCCGAGGACAAGCTCGACGCGATCTTCGACAGCTTCACCCAGGCTGACGGCTCGCGGCGCAAGAGACACCAGGGCACCGGGCTCGGCCTGACCATCTCCCGCCAATTGGTCGAGATGATGGGCGGTGAGATCGGCGTGTCGTCCGTCGAGGGACAGGGCAGCACCTTTACCTTCT
Organism: Pseudodesulfovibrio thermohalotolerans; assembly: GCF_021353295.2. Taxonomy (NCBI): domain Bacteria; kingdom Pseudomonadati; phylum Thermodesulfobacteriota; class Desulfovibrionia; order Desulfovibrionales; family Desulfovibrionaceae; genus Pseudodesulfovibrio; species Pseudodesulfovibrio thermohalotolerans. Next base: position 3,711,583 of record NZ_CP120635.1, read on the forward strand.
CCGTCTGGTTCGGACTGGCCGGAGGGCCGGAAACCGTTGCGGAGCCGGAGGCGGTCCTTTCTCCGAAAACTGTGCATCTGAATATTCTGCTCGCCGACGACAATTCCATGAACCGGAAGTATCTGCGCCATTTCCTGACCCTGTTCGGCCATGCCGTGACCACGGCGGAGAACGGGGTCGAGGCCCTGGAGGTTTTGCGGCAAGAGGGCCGGGCCTTCGATGTGGTGCTCATGGACGTCCAGATGCCCGAGATGAGCGGATTGGAAGCCACCAGGGCCATCCGCGAGTCCGACGGCCGGTTGTTCGACCGCGACATCCCCATCATCGCCCTGACCGCCTACGCCATGAAGGGCGACCGCGAGCGAATGCTCGAAGCGGGCATGGACGGCTACGTCAGCAAGCCCGTGGACATGCACGAGCTTTCCGATATCATTGTCCGCTGCGTGGCCGACCGGAAGCCCGAACGAGGGGAAGCCCGGCGCAGCGCCGCGTCGCCGTTGGCCCCGGAACCCGAGGCCGGAATCGGGATAGCCCTCGATGTGGATGGCCTGAAAAAACGGTTTCATGGCGACATGGAACTGTTCAAGGACATTCTCGATCTCTTCCTCGTCGAGGCCGAGACCAAACGCGGGGAGCTTGAACGGGGAATCGAGGCCATGGACGCCCAGGTTGCTGCCGACGCTCTGCATTCCATTACCAACATCGCCAGCCATGTGCTGGCCATGGATGTGGTCAAGTTGTCCCGTTTGCTGGAAAAATACTGCTATTCAGGTGAGATGGGGGCAGTTCGGGAGGGAGTAAAGGAACTCCTGCCCCTCTTCGACGCCCTGGTCCGCGCTGTGGAGGCCGAGGCCGCGCGACTGTAATTCGTTGCAATTTGCGGACTTGCGAGGTAGGTATAGTTCACCGTTTCCATTCCGGAAATCGCTGTACAGGAGGTAGCCGATGCTGGTCAGAGACTGGATGACGGTCAACGTCATCGCCCTGGGAGTGAATTCCTCGGTGCTGGACGCGGCCGAGATACTGCGGGAAAAGAACATTCGACAGTTTCCGGTCATCGACAGCGCCGGCAACCTGGTGGGCATCGTTTCCGATCGGGACATCCGCGACGCCATGCCGTCCAAGTTCATCCCCGGCGACGCCGTGGTCGAGAGCGGCGGCGGCCTATACACCCTCACCGCCGGGGACATCATGACCCTGGACCCGGTCTCCGTGCCTTCGGACTCGGCCATGACCGAGGTTGCGGGCATTCTGGTCAAGCACAAGGTAGGCGGCCTGCCCGTGGTGGACGGCGGACGCCTCGCGGGGATCATCACCCAGCTCGACGTGCTCCGTTTTCTCTGCGCCTCGGCCGGATCGGTCCGGGGCGGCGTGCAGTTCGGCATCCGCATGGACGGCTCCGAAGGCTCTCTGGCCGACCTGCTCTGTGACCTGCGTTCCGAGGGTATCGTCTTTACCAGCGTGTTCACGGCCGTGGACCCGGGTCGGACAGGTTCCCGCAACGCCTATGTCTCCATGGCCGACCTCGGCGACAAGTCCGTGGAAGAGGTCGTCGAGCTCATTCAACACAAGTATTCGCTGCTTTTCTACGTCGCCGAGGGCGTTACCGTCGATCTGGTATAGTCGCCGTCTCCCTTGCGGGAGGACGTACCGCCTGGGGAATCCGTGTCACGGAGGTCTTCGGGCACGTCCGCTCATGCGGAACAATCAGGAAAATGAAAGGGAATGACGGCCCGAAAGAAGGGGAGGGGGAATGCCTTGTTGGCAAGGTGTTCCCCCTCCCCTTCTTTCGGGTTCCGGACGGCGGTAAATGCCTGTCGGTTTTGTCGAGGTTAGTCGTTCAGGGCGTTGCGGACGACTTCGACGAGGCGGCGGGTGTCGATGGGTTTGGTGAAGGTGTCGAGCACGTCGTAGACCTTGGCGAGTTCGACAATGGCTTCGGGGTTGAAGGCTTCGCCGCCGGATATGGCGATGAATTTGTGCGAGCTGTCGGCCTTGATGAGTTCGCCCATGACCTGGAGACCGCCCTTCTTCGGCAGGAAAATGTCGATGATGGAAAGGTCTATGGGTGTTTTGCGGCAGATATGGATGGCCTCTTCGCCGTCCGCCGCCTCAATCACGTTAAACCCTTCGGCTTCGAGAACCGATTTGAGCAGCTCCCGAATCATGGGCGCATCGTCGACGACGAGTATGGTTTTCATTGTTTGCTCCTTTATCTTTCAGGGAGGGGGTTCGTTGTTTGGCCGCGGACAATCGCGATGTAGTTTAGCGCGGACCGGACGTCGGATTCAAGAATTTTCAATTCCTTTTCGGCAGAGGAGGCGTCCTTCTGGCGGCAGAGGTACTCCATTTGTTCGGCAATGGCGCCGAGCCGCTGGGCTCCAACGGTGCGGGCCGCGCCTTTGATGGAGTGGGCCAGCCGTTTGGCGTTGGTCCAGTCGCCCTCGCGGAAGCTGTCGGTCAGCTCGTCGAGCTCTCGGGGCACGTCGCGAAGGAATATCTCGTCCATGCGGGCGAGGAGGTCCTGTTTGCCTCCGAGCATTTCCAGGGCATTTTCCCTGTCGAAGGGGTTGGCCGGCGCGTTTGGCCCGCGTTCCTCTTCCTGGGCGGGGAGCATCGCTGGGCGGCCGTTTATGGCTTTTGCGATGGTGTTGTAGAAATCCCGCATCTTGATGGGCTTGGCGATGTAATCGTCCATGCCCGCTTCGAGGAACCGTTCGCGGTCGCCTTTGAGGGCGTGAGCGGTCAGGGCCACGATGGGGATGTTCGGGTCGGTCGCTCCGGAGTTGGGATCGCGAATGGCCCGGGTGGCCGAGATGCCGTCCATGATGGGCATCTGGATGTCCATGAGCACCAGGTCGAACGAGCTTTCGCGCAGGGCGTTGAGGGCCTCGATGCCGTTCTTCACGGCCAGGACGCGGTGTCCCTGCTCGGTGAGCAGGGTGCTGGCCAGCTCCCGGTTGAGCGGGTTGTCGTCAGCCAGCAGGACGGACATGGGCGGGATGCTCGGGGTCGGGATTTCGGCCTCGCGGCGTTCCCGTTCCATGGCGGCGGGATCGCCCACCTTGAGGTCGGAGGTGAAGGAGAAGGTGCTGCCCCGGCCCTCTTCGCTCCGCAGGGACAGCTCGCCGCCCATGAGATCCACCAGGAGCTGGCAGATGGCCAGGCCGAGGCCCGTGCCGCCGTACTTGCGGGTGATGGAGTCGTCGGCCTGGAGAAAGGATTTGAAGATGTCTTTCCGCTTGTCTTCCGGGATGCCGACCCCGGTGTCGGTAACGGAAAATTCCAGGGTGATCGGGTCGCCCGGAACGAGGTTCTGGGCGGGGGATGCGGACCGGACATTTACGGTCACCCTTCCGCTGTCGGTGAATTTGATGGCGTTGGCCACCAGATTGTTGAGAATCTGGCGCAGCCGTGAAGGATCGCCCACCAGCGCCTCGGGCACGTCGTCGGCGACTTCGGCCACGAGTTCGAGGCCCTTTTCCCCGGCAGCGATGAGGTGCAGGTCCATGGCGGCCTCAAGGGCCAGGCGCGGGGCGAAGTCAATGCTCTCAAGGGTGAGCTTGGAAGCCTCGATCTTGGAGAAGTCGAGGATGTCGTTGATGACGGACAGGAGCGAGCTGCCTGCCTCCATGACCCGGTGAAGGTAGCGGTCCTTGCGGTCCTTGTCGTCGATGGACAGGGCCAGCTCGGACATGCCCAGGACGGCGTTGAGCGGGGTGCGTATCTCGTGGCTCATGTTGGCCAGGAACGAGGATTTGGCGTGGGTGGCCGCGTCCGCCTTTTTCATGGCCGCGACGAGCCGCTGGGATTTGCTGGTCAACTCCACGTTGGCCTTTTCCAGCTCCAGGGTGCGTTGCCGAACACGGTCTTCCAGTTTGTCCCTGGCCTTTTTGAGGGCGTCCTCGGCCCGCTGTCTCGCGGTGATATCGATGCCGAGCACCATTATCATGCGCTCGCCGTTGGAGTCGGTCATGGGGCTGCATTGCAGGTGGAAGGTCCGTCCCCTGTCGTCGGTCCAGTCCCATTCCATGGCCTGGTCGGTGTTCATGGCCTGCATGGGCGGGCACATGCCGCAGTCATTGCCGGAGCAGTTCAGGGCCTCGCGGCACTGGCGGTTTCTCGGGCTGCCGAAATACCGCCGGAAGTAACGGTTGGCGTAGCGGATGGTCTGGTCTGGGTAGAGGTGATAGACGATGCCGGGCAGGGACTCCATGAAGAATATCTGCCGCTGTTGTTCGCGCCGAAGGTCCTCGTCCGTGCGGCGCAGCTTGGTCAGGTCGAGGGTGTGCACGGCCAGTCGGTTGACCTCGCCCCAGGGGTTGGCCACGGGCACGATGGAGTGGACCAGGGAACGGCCGCCGATCTCCTCTTCGAAGCGCACGGAACGCACACTGCGGATGGCTTCCTCGATTTTGGCCCGGCGCGAGTCGGCGGCTTCGGCGGGCAGAAGGTCGTAGATGTTGGAGCGTTGGAGAGTCTGGCCGGGCTTGAGGTCGAAGAGCCTGGCCGCCGCTTCGTTGGCGGCCAGCACGTATCCGCTCACGTCCATGACAAAGGCGGATTCCACCGAGGAATCCATCAGGGCCCTGGAGGTTTCGTCCAGGGCTACGTAGGAGGTGGGGCGCGCAGGGTTCTTCTTGAAGGGCATACTGTTTGGGGCGTAGGTTAATTGTCTCTTTTATAAGTAGTAAAAAACCAGGCCTGGCAGGTCAACGGGAAACCCCCGCCGGGTAATTATAAATTCCGGCTCTCCCCTCCCGCGCTTGCCATTTCCCGGGGTTTCCGTATCGTTGGTCGGCCTGAAGGAGGACGCGCATGGATCACCAGGGCATGATAATTCGACCGCCGAGCGAGGCCGGGTCCATACTGCTTCAGGTCACCCTGGGCTGTTCGCACGGCCGGTGCGCCTTTTGCGGAGCGTATCAGGGCAAGCGGTTCGCCATCAAGCCGCGTGAGACCGTGCTCGCCGATATCCTTTACGCCGCCCGGCACTGCGTCGATCAGCGGAGGGTGTTCCTGTGCGACGGGGACGCCATGATCCTGCCCCAGGCGCGTCTTGTCGAAATACTGTCACTTATCCGAGAGCATCTGCCCCGGGTTACCCGAGTGGGCACCTACGCCAACGCCAAGAGCCTGAAGCGCAAGACCGACGCGGAGCTTGAGGAATTGCGCGGGCTTGGTCTGGGCATCGTCTACATGGGGCTGGAGTCCGGCGATGACGAGACCCTCCGGGCCATGGGCAAGAACGGCGACGCGGCATTTATCGTGGACCAGGGGCGGCGGGCCAGGGCCGCCGGGTTCAAGCTCAACGTCACGGTCATCAACGGCTTGGGCGGGGTGGCGCGATCTGAAATCCACGCCGTGGAGACGGCCCGCGCTCTGACGCGCATGGACCCGGATCAGGTCGGAGCCCTGAGCCTCATGCTCGTGCCCGGCACGCCGCTGCACGAGCGGGCCGAGCGCGGCGAATTCGAGCTGCCGGATGCGCGCGGCATTCTGCTGGAATTGCGCGCGATGCTTGCCGGGATCGACCTGACGCGCGGGCTGTTCCTGGCCAATCACGCCTCCAATTACCTGCCTCTCAAGGTGCGGCTGCCCTCCGGAAAGGCCGAGGCCCTTGAGCGCATCGACCAGGCCCTGGCGGGACGGACCTCTCTTAGGTCCGAGTCGGTCCGTCGGCTCTGATTTCCACACCTCTCAGCGGATGAACACCCCTTCCTTGACAATGTGCAGGGGGTCTTTAAGCGCGTCCGGGCCGGGCTCGCCGCGCACCATGAGCAGGTCGGCGGCCATGCCCGGAGCGATGACGCCCCGGTCCGTGAAGCCGCACACCTCGGCGGCAGAGACCGTGGCCGCTTCCAGCACGGCAGCTTTGTCGAGCCCCGCCCGCGCGAGCAGGCGCATTTCGCGCACGGGCATTCCGGCCTCTGTCCGCCGGTAGGGAAAATCGTTGCCCAGCGCGATTCGTCCGCCCATGGCGTGAAAGGCGCGGACCGGCTCGAATAAGGCGGGGCCGTTCCACGGAGTGCGGGTGAACACATCCAGGGTCGGGGTCATCGTCACCCCGTCCCGGACCATGCGTTCGAGCAGGCCGAGATAGTATGGCGCGGGCGCGTCGTCCGGGGTCAGCACGGACCGGATGCGCCCCCGGTCATTCCAGCGGTGCGGCACATGCTCGATAACGGATACACCGGCGTCCAGGGCCGGGCCCAGGCCGGACAGATCCTCCACATGGCAGCGCACTCCCAGTCCGAGCCTGTGGGCCTCGTCGCAGATGGCCGCGGCGGTGGCCGGGTCGAACAGGGGCCACGGCTCGGGCATGACGCCGGGTTCGAAGGCGATCTTGATGCGGGTGACGCCCAGATCCGCCAGCCGTTTCACCGCGTCCGCGCCCTGTCGCGGCGTGGCCGCGACCATGCCGTGTTTCGGGCTGTGGATCGGCAGCGGATAGCCGCCGGGCGGGCAAAGCATGGGACCGCAGGTGGAGGCCGTGGCCGTTGTGCCGGGCGGCGAATCGAGGAGGGCGGGCAGGGCGTCGAGCGGCGAGGCCGCGTCGCCGATGGAGGTCACGCCGCAGAGAAGCCAGCGTTCCCTTCGCTCCCGGGCGGAGTGCAGGGTGTGGCAGTGGGCGTTGATTACGCCCGGCAGGATGGAAACGTTTTCGGGCGCAAGGATAGGACGGTCGGCCACGGTTTTGGCGGGGACGACGCCTTCGATGCGCCCGGCCCGGACGAGCACGGCGTGGCCGGGCATGGGCGCGCCCCTGCCGGGATGAACGACGCCCGCGAGGGCGTAGGTGCCGCGCAACGGGAAGGCCGACGCATGGACGCCGGGCGCGAGCAGGGCGGTTCCGCCCAGAAGGGTCAGGAACTCGCGCCGGGAAAGGGTCATGGCCCGGGGCTAATCCGCGCCGGGCTTGGAGGAGAAGAAGGCGTCGGCCCAGGTGAAGGCGTGCTGGTAGCTGACGGCCACGGTGCCGGGCAGTAGGTTCAGGGCCGATGCGCGCGTGCCCACTTCGTCCCAGTCCGAGGCCTCGATGGCCTTGGCCAGGTCGAGCCACGGGGTGTATTTGGTCCGGCGGCCGCACAGGGTGGCCTTGACCTCATCGTCCACCGGCAGGTGGTTGGTGATTTCCTTCATGGCCGTGTCGAGCATGGCGTCGAGCAGGGAGAACAGGCCGACGATGAACAGGGTGTCGGATTCCTCCTCGTACCCGCTGCCCAGGGCGGCGGTTTCGAAGAGCTTGGCCCGGTGGGCGGAGATGTAGGCCAGTTCCAGAGTCTTTTCCGAGGGGGTCAGATCAGTCAGGATTATCAGCCTGAGCCAGTTGCGGATGGGCTTCCAGCCCGTCAGGACCACGGCCTGCTTGATGGAAGTGACCTTGGTGGCGAAGCTGAAGTTTGCGGAGTTGAGGAAATTGAGCAGCCGGTAGCTGATGGCCACGTCCGCCTCGATGGCCGGAGCCAGGGCGTCGAAGTTGGGCTCGTCCTTTTCGATGATCTCGAACAGCTTGAGCCGGGTGGCCTTGGCCGAGCTGATCTTGCGGCCGGATTCGATTTCGGGCCGCTTGAAGAAGAATCCGTGGAAGAGATGGAAGCCCGCGTTTTTGGCCTTCTCCAGCTCCATGGAGTTCTCCACCTTTTTTGCGATCATGCGGGTGGCGCCGGTTTTCTTGCCTCGGGCGACGATGGCCTCAAGCTCGGCCTGACTCTTGCCCTCCACATCGATGAGCAGGGTGTCCGCCAGTTCGGCGAGCCGTTCGCAGCCGGGTTTGCCCTCGAAATTATTGACCGCCAGCCCGTAGCCGTCGAGGATTAGATCCCCGAGCGCGACGATAAGGGCCTCGTCGGGGTCTTCGGCCTCTTCGAGGATGATGACGGTGTTGTTCCAGGGGATGGCGTGGGGAATGCCCCGAATCACGGCCTCGGGAGTGAAGTGGACCAGGAATCTGGTCTGGCAGTTCTCGGGCGTGTCGCACAGGGGCAGGTTGGCCACCAGGCGCATGGTCGCCTCGGAGTTGTCGGTAAATACGGCATGGTCGGCGTCCGCGCTGTCGCGGAAAAGCATCATGTAGCCCCAGGTTTCGTTCTGGGCGTCGAATATGGGCTGTCGGGCCACGAAGACGGGTTCGTAAGTCTTCTCGTCGGTCATCTGCGTCCCCTTTGGAAGAAAATCGGATCTTTCATGACGGTTCACGGGGAAACGGCACGGTATATTAGGATAGTTTCTGGAGGGGCATTCGTCAACAACTCCGCGTAAAAAGCGGCCGGAGCCAAGGCTCCCCCGTTACAGGAATTCCACTTTCCTCTTCACCCGTACTGTATTATGTGGAGCCAGATACCGAACCGACCCAAACCGCCAGGAGCGAGGTAATTCATGCAGATTGGAAAGGCCATTCGGCTGGAGAGAATTTTCAACCGCAACACCATGCGGACCATTATCGTGCCCATGGACCACGGCGTGACCGTGGGCCCCATCGCCGGGTTGGAGAAGATGCGCGACACCGTTACCAACCTGGTGGCCGGCGGCGCCAATGCCGGATTGGTCCACAAGGGCCAGGTCAAGCTCGGGCACCGGATGCAGGGCCGCGATTTCGGCTGCATCGTCCATCTTTCCGGTGGCACCTGCCTGTCGCCGTTCCCCAACGTGAAGCGGCTGGTGACAACGGTTGAGGAGGCCATCAGGCTGGGCGCGGACGGCGTCAGCGTGCATGTCAACCTGGGCGACGAGACCGAGGGGCAGATGCTCACCGATCTGGGGCGCGTGTCCGCCTCGGCCGAGGAATGGGGAATGCCGCTGCTGGCCATGATCTACGCGCGCGGCCCCAAGGTCGGGAACGAGTACGATCCCGACGCCGTGGCCCATTGCGCCCGCGTGGGCGCCGAACTGGGCGCGGACGTGGTCAAGGTCAACTACACCGGAGACGCCGAAAGTTTCGCCCGCGTCGTTGAATGCGCCGGTGTGCCCGTGGTCATCGCGGGCGGGGCCAAGCTGGATTCCACCCGCGACTTTCTGGACATGGTCCGCACCTCTCTGGACGCGGGCGGTTCCGGGCTTTCCGTGGGCCGAAACGTTTTTCAGCATCGCGATTCCACCCGGCTGGTGGAGGTCCTTAATCGGATCGTTCACGAGAACGCCTCGGTGGACGAGGCCATTCAGGGGTACTCGGATATCCTGTAGGCTCCTGCAGACAAGGGGAGCAAGCAAAGACCCTGGCGCCAACGGCGTCAGGGTCTTTGTCGTTCAGGAGCGGGAAGGTGCGGCGGCCCGGCCCGGTCCGGCGGGCTTGAGGCCCGAAGCGGTGCCGTGTCGTCTTTTTCTCCCGTCCCGTTCGGGCGTTGACCCGGGCTCAGGGCGGCGGACACGGCGAATCCGGCCGCCCGGAGCTCATCGACTGTGGGCAGCGCGTCCCGTCGCTCTGCCCGTAAGAACATTGCAAGACTCATGTTTTCCCCCCTGGAGAAACCGTCCCTTTTGCAAGGGGTGATTTTGTTAATCGATATTTATAGAAAGAACGATGCAACAGTATGGATGGGGACATGAAATGTCCAGTAAAATCTGACAAAATTACCATGTAATGTCCTATTTTACTTTGAAAAATTAGTTAAATAAAATTTAAGATTTTGCTTTTGAAAAGGTATTTTGGTGTGACGGATGGGGCATTGCAATCCAAAAAAGCCCACGTAAATCAAAAATACTGTATAAGACAAAGTAAAAGGCCGTTACATGCATAGATAGTTTATGCATGTAACGGCCTTTTGCATTGCGGATCAGCTTTGTTACTGGTCGACACTCTTGAAGACGTAAAGGGGAAGTCTTGTCCGGACCTGCCATTCCTCGCCATCTTTGACGGACACGGCCAGGACGTGCTTGCCCTCGCCTTCCACCTTGAGTCCGGGCAGATGGAAGTTCATCTTGTGCAGCATGGTCCCGGTGGGGGTGACTTCCTGCATCCCCAAGGTCAGTTCCTTGCCGCCCGGAGATACCAGCGTCAGGGAGACGGTGAACGGGGTGTCACCCGCCCCTTCCAGGTCCCACAGGCTGGCAAAGAAGATGGGCGGCAGGGTTGCCGGGAATTCCGGCACCACCGCGTGCTCGATGGTGCGGATGAATGAGGTGGAGCTCGAATCCTTGTCGATTATCAGGTCCGAGCAGATGAGTGCGTAAATAAGTTCGGGCATGGTGCCTCCATGTCAGTTCAGGTGAATGGCGCCGCCAAGGGTCCTGCGAAGGTCTTCTGGCAGGGTGTGCGCCATGTTCGGGTCGATGCCGGTCAGGAGCAGAGCCGCCGCGGCGCGCTGCCCCTCGGTGCCGGTGGCCAGGGCGTCTTGCAGGGCCGGTTTGGCTTGGTCTCCCATGCGGGCCAGCGTGAACAACGCCATTTGGCCCATGGGCGTGCCGGGCCGGGACAAAAGTTTGACCAGGGTGGGGGCCGCGGCCGCGCCCATGCGCGAGAAAGGCCGGTTTCCCCTGGCGGAGATCAGAGTCATTTCCCGGAGGACCGTGGCTGCGTCCGGGCCGATGAGGTCCAGGGCTTCGGCAATGACGTGGATAAGGCGCGTGTCATCGGTGTCGAGCGCGTGGATCAGGGCCGGGGCCGCGGGCAGGGCGTCGCTTCCCATGCCGCCGAGGAGCCATGCGGCGTTGGCCTGGACCGGCGGGTCGTCGCGGCGCATCATCGCGGCCAGGGCAGGGACGGCATCCGGTCCCATGCGGCTCAGGCACAGGGCCGCTGCAACCCGGATGTCGTGGGTCGGGCTGGCCAGGAGCCGGGCCACATCGGTCGCGGCCAGTGGACCGAGGCGAGCCAGGGTGTGGGCGGCCAGGGAACGCACTGTCGCATCCGGATCGCCCAGGGCGTTGAGCAGAGATTCCATGGCCAGCGCGGGCGCGGGCTGGAGGGCCGCTCCCATGACCGCCCCGCGTCGCACTTCAGCGGAGGGGGCTTCCATGGCCGCGAGCAGGCCGGGCAGGGATTCCTGTCCCCACGCGCGCAGGGCCGACAGCCCCTTGGCCCGTTTGGCCGCGTCCTGGCTGCCGAGCATTGCGGCCAGCCGCAACCCTTTCGAGCTTGCGCCCGGGCCGCTTGCCGCGTGCGCCGTCGTTCCGGCCAGGGCCAGGGCGATCAGCAGGACCGGGACGAGCCTGCGGGCCGCCGAAATATGTCGAAAGTCCAACATCTGGCCTCCTTGCAATGATAAATGGCTATTTCCGGGTCATGTCGCTCCACGCCCAGACCACGCTGCCGCCGATGGCGCGGGAGATGTCCCCGCTGAAGTCGCGTCCCAGTCTGTAGGTGGCTGGCGGGTGCTCTCGGCTGTCGTCCGAGTAGTAGATCAGCTCCACGTCGTCGTCCAGCCTTCGGGTGCTGACGCGCCGGATGCGCGTCTTCCCGCCTTCGTGCGGCTCCCTGACGAGCATGATCTTGCCCGCCGGACACGGGTCGCGGTCGTCGCGGTCCACCAGGACCACGTCGCCCGGATGCAGGGTCGGGGCCATGGACAGTTCACCGGGCATGACCTCCACGGCCACCAGGTTGGAGCGGAAACGAATGGATTCTTGGTGTCGCCAGACCAGGACCCACCCCTCCACGCTCTCCTCCGGGACCAGCCCGGCCGAAGCCGCCACAACGGGGGCCGTCAGGGGCACGGCCAGAAAATCGTCCGCTTTGGGACCGGGGGCGCCCGGCCCGGCCCGTCCCTTGTCGGGCGGCCGGAAGCAGACTTCGCGGGTGGCGTCGGAGGGATCGTCGCAAAAGGTCAGAGTCACGCCCACGCGGTCCAGGATATGGCCCAGAGAGTCGCTGTTCAGGCCGCGTTCCCGCTTGAGAAAACGGTTGAGCTGCGACGGGTCGACCCCGAGTTCGTCCGCCATCCGCTTGTTGTTGGGGTAGCGTTTGCCTGGTCCGATCCTGTCGAGGAGCGCCTGGCGCACGTTGTCGGTGAATCCCATGTCTTCCCCTTTTCTCTGTAATGGTTGTGCACCCTTATACACGAAAATTGGCAAATGTCTAAACAGAATACCAAAAAATGGTTGACTAGCAAATAGACAGTTGACTATGCCACGTTGAAGCGTTTGGTCAAAATACATAAAGGAGTTTTACCCAATGAGAAACGTGGACATAATGCGGCTGGAAAAGGGCGAGGAAGGGACTTTTGGCGTGCTTCGCCTGGATGGCAGGGTCTTTTGCGTCACCCTTGAGCCGCCGGAGCGGGGCAATCGGGTGGGGGTGTCTTGCATCCCGGCCGGGGCTTATACCTGCAACCGGGTGGAATCGCCCGCTTTCGGCCGCACGTTCGAGGTCGCCGACGTGCCGGGCCGTACCCACATCCTGTTCCATGCGGGCAATGTGGCCCGGGACACGCGCGGGTGCATCCTGTTGGGTAGGCGGTTCGGCGTGATCGGGTCGGAGCGGGGCGTTCTCGATTCCCGCGTCGCATTCGGTGAATTTCTGGACCGCTGCTCCGGAGAGCGGGCCTTTCGGTTCGAGATAGCGGAATAGGCCGGGGGAAGGCATGTCGGATATCTGTTTGAAAGGGGCGAAGGAGATTTGCGAGGCTGTGGGAGAAAATCCTCGCAACATCACGGAACTGGTCCGCGACAAGGGGCTGCCCGCCTGGAAGCGGGACGACAAGGGGTCGTGGCGCGCTCTGCCCGAGGATTTGCAGCGGTGGATTCGCGAGCAGCGCGACCGCCATATCAGCAATTACGTGTTTCGGGAGCGCGCGGACGGAGGGCCGATGTGACGGCCGATCGGGGAAAATGATACCGGCCATGCGCGTTGGGAGCCGGGGCGCGCCCAGGTCAGGGCAGGGTGTTGAAGGAATTGACCGAGTTCAGGAGCACCCCGTCGGGCCGGGCCAGATCCTCCAGATCGGCCCCCGGCTCCAGGGTGGTGATGACGGTCCGGCCTATGACCGCCCGCCCTTCGACTCCGTTGCGCCGTGTCTTGAGCCCCCAAACGGTGTGCAGGACCACGGGTTGGCCGTTTTCCGAGCCGATGTAGAGCATGATGTGCCCCGGTTTGCGCACCAGGGTCAGGAACGGCACGCCCTCTTCGAGCAGCAGGTTCTTCTTGGCCTGTTCATCGCCGTGTTCCAGAGGCGTCACCCAGCCGAGCTTGGCCTGCTGGCTTGAATTGCGAGGCAGGAAGATGCCGAAGGCAGCCATGAGGTCCATGGTCGTGGCCGAGCAGTCCCTGTCGCCATACAATCCGCCCCAGCCGTAGGGCTCGCCGATCATGCGTCCGGCCAGCCGAGCGAAGTTGTCGGGCGTGGGCGGAAGCGGGGCCGGCTCCGCGTCGCCGGGCGAGATATGGGCGAGCTTGACCACTGCCCTGCCCTGGTCGTCCCGGGCCGGGACCACGACCGTGAGGCCTTTGTCCGCCGCGTCCCCGTCGCCGGGAGCGTTACCGGCCAGGGGCAGCAGGGCGCCGATGGCGCCTGTGCAGCGGAAAATCCCGTCCTGATCCACCAGGGACACGCCGTCCCGGACAACGGCCGCATAGGTGTCGGCGCGGAACCGTTTGGCGAACCCGTCGTTCACCCAGGCGATGTCCGTGGCCCTGACCCAGCCGTAGGCGAAGCGCGATTCGACCAGAATCCAGGCCCGGTCCGCGCTCTCGTGGGTGGCGTAGAGCGGAGTCCCGGCCAGGACCAGGGAATTTTGCATGTAATCGAAGGGAAATCCCTCGCCCGCCTGGCTGGGATCGAGAAAGACCGGCTTGTCCGTGGGCAGAACCCGCATGGAGGTGTTGACCACGCTCACGGCGCGTCTGCTCAGGCTCGGATATTCGCCCACGCGCGAGGCGTCGGCCATGGCGGCGAGCCACTCCGGGCCGCGCGCGAGGACGTTTTCACCGAACAGGGGCCTGTCCGCAAAGACGGTCAGCCCCCAGAAGACCTTTTCCGCCGGGAATTCCGGGCGAACCCGGTCCCATGGGTCGAAGTGCCGCGCCAGGAAATCCGACCAGGCGGCGGCCTGGATGTCAGGGCTCATGAGCCGCGCGTCTCCCGGCAGTCCGTGATACGCTCCGGCGTCCTGGACAAGCGGAAGTCGAGGCGCGGAGGATTGGCGCACCGCGCATCCTGTCCCTAGGACAAGCAGGGTCGCGAGGAGGATTGTCAGGAAAGCGGCGCGGCGCATGGCGTTAGTCCTTTTTCAGATATTTTGTGCCTATGTTGAAGCCTTGGCCGATCTTTTCCCCCACGGTGTGGTAGGCGCGGGTGCCGGGGGAGAAGATGAGCGGAAGGACTTTTTCCGGGTCAGGGTATTTGCCGTCGACGAGCTTGTCGTCGTCGCACTTCACGTCCTTGATTTCGCCCACGAGCATGACGTGCGCGTTGAGATCCACCGTTTCCTTGAGTTCGCACTCGACGACCAGAGGGAATTCGCCGATGTACGGGGCGTCGACGCAGTCGCTCTTAACCGGGGTGAGCCCCGTGGCCGCGAACTTGTCGATCTTGCTGCCCGAGACCATGCCGAGGTAGTCCGCTTCGGCGGCCAGATAGGCCGGGCTTACCGATACGGTAAACGCCTTGTGTTTCATGATTCCCGCATAGGTATGGCGCGACGGGCGCACTGATACGGTCAGGCAGGCGGGGTCCGAGCCGCAGATGCCGCCCCAGGCGGCGATCATGGCGTTGGGTTTGTCCGCCTCGTCGTAGGAACCCACCGCCCAGACCGGAGTGGGCTGGGCCAGGGTGTTGGGACCGAGGGATTTCTTCATTGTCAAAGCTCCTTGTATTCGATTCAGGTTCGCAGTCTACGGCAAACCCGGCGGAATGAAAACAATCAGGGCCGGTACGCGGGCAGGCCGGGATCGACGCGCTCGGCGATGCGTTCGGCCAGGGATGCGCACAGGCCGCAGGTCCGGCACGCCTTGTCACATGCCGTGACCCGCTCGAAAAAGTCGGCTGGCAGGCTCCTGTTGGGGATGCGCACCCGGTCCGCCAGGTCGCCCATGGCGTCCATGAGGTCCAGAAGATTGCCGTCGTAACGCCCTTGCACGTAGGCGTCCGCCGCGCGCAGGAGAAAGGCCGCGCCGCGGTTCCGGCCGCACAGCTTGAGTCCGTGGGCGATCCCCTTGTACCGCCAAGCGTCCTCGGGCCGGATGAACGGCGAGGCGAGCATCAGCCCCGGTTCCCCGATCATGCGCCGCACGCAGCCGAAGTCCCGGTTCATCGCAAAGGTCCGGTCTCCACACAGCCCCTCCACCACCAGCCCGACGTGGGCGTCGTGGGCGGGCTTGTACGGGCACTGGTACAGGCATCCCTCGTTGGCCATGAGGAACAGGCGGATATCCTTATGCCTGGCGCGCAGGCCGTGGGCCAGGGAGTTCAGGCCGTCCGGGTCGCGGTTGAGCGCCCTGTCCGCCACCAGTCGCGTCGGGGGCCGGAACGCGGTCTGGTCGATCATGTCCAGCAGGGCGAAGACGCGCGCGGGCGAATCCGGCATGGCGTTGATGCTGGGCACGGCGGCCAGCCGTTTGCACGTTTCGGGTCGGGCGTCGGACAATGCCTGGAGAAAATAGGCGTCGGCAAAGACGATTCCGGTTAGCCCGGCCTCGTCCGTCAGCCTGTCCAGCAGGTCGGCCGTCTCATCCAGCAATTTTATGTCGAAATACCGTTCCGGGTGGAGGAATCGGCTGTTCATGAGCAGGAGCTTGTCCACGCCCGGAAGCCGGTTCAGGCCGGTGATGATGGCGTCGAGTCCGGCCGGGGCTGTCCGCTGTCGCGCGTCGGACACGCGCGGGTCGCACAGGGAGAAGTGGACCGAGGCCAGCCGGTCGGACCGTTCGAGCAAAAAAGCGACGTAGTCGTTGTCGGGCAGAAATGGGACATCCAGAAGCATATGCCGTTTTCGCCCCTGCCCGCGTTCCCGTCAAGCGTTGGTCGGGAAAAGCGTTCCCTGCGTCAGGATGGCGGGGGGCGAAAAAAAGGGAGAACCGGATGTCCCGGTCCTCCCGAAAGAGGGGTGAACGCCCCGGTGCGTTAGATGTGTTGTCCGGCCCAGCCCGCAATGCCCCGCGCATCCATTGCGCCGGATTGCCGGGCGATTTCGCGGCCGTTTCTGAACAGGATGAGCGTGGGCACGGCGCGGATGCCGTAGCGCGCGGCAACGGCCTGTTCGGCCGAGGTGTCGATTTTGGCCAGCCTGGCCTTGGGGAACAGGGTCTTGGCGGCGTCGGCGAACTGCGGGCCCATCATGAGGCAGGGGCCGCAAGTGGGGGAGTAGAAGTCCACGAGCACGGGGACGTCGCTCTTGTTGATATGGCGGTCGAAGGTGGAGCCGACCAGTTCGAGGGGTTGGGCCTCGAAGACCTTGCCGCCGCATTTGCCGCAGGCGGCCTGGGCCTCGCGGCCGGAGTTCACGCGGTTTACGGCCCCGCACTGGGGGCAGACGATGAGTCTATTATCGGTGGTCATGGGATTCCTCCGTAGTTGTCTTACGGAAGAAGAATAATCACCGTGGGGCGTTGGGCAAGGGGCTGCGTCAGGCCACGAGCAGGAACGAGGCCGTGGCCCTGGCCACCTCGCGGTCGCCGGACGAGGCCGAGGCCTCGACGAACAGCACGCGGCCGCCGCGCTTTACCACGCGGGCTTCGCAGGTCAGGTCCGAGCCGGGCCGGACCGCGCGGAGGAAGCTGACGGACAGGTCCACGGTGGTGGTCCGTTCGCCGGGCGCGTTGCCGCCGAGCACGGCGTGGGCCATGGTTTCGTCCAGCAGGGTCGACAGCACGCCGCCCGCGACCATGCCCGCTCCCTGGGTCAGCTCCGGCTTGAAGGGCAGTTTGAGCACGGCGTGGTCCTGTTCGATGGACACCACCTCCACGCCGAGGAAGGTGAAGAGGTTGTTCACGGTCTGGTCCTGTTTGCGGACCGCTTTGAGATAGGCTTCAGGCATGTGGTTTAATCCCTCCGGCCGGTTTCTAGCCGCGCTTCCATATCCTTGCGCAGCCTGGTGAGCATTTCCACGGTGCCGTCCATGTCGTTCGGGAAGGCGCCGGGTTCCAATTCCAGGGTAATGTATCCGGCGTATCCCCGTTTGCCAAGGCGTTCGAGGAAGGCATCGAGCGGCAGCGCTCCTTTGCCGGGCGCGAGGTGTTCGGTGTAGCCCACGGCGTCGGAGAAGTGGACGTTGTAGAGCAGTTCATGCTGGACCTTGTCGATGGCCTCCAGCACGTCGCGGCCCGACACGCCCATGTGGCAGACGTCGAAGGTCAGGCCCACGTTCTTGTCCCGGCACTGGGCCATGAGCTTGTCCAACGGGTCCTTGCCGAAGGGCGAACCTTCGGCCCAGGGCATGTTCTCAAGTGAAAAGCGGATGCGGCCCTTGGCGTCCAGGAGCAGGGGCAGGTCCACGGCTTTTTCGAACCAGCGGTTCTGGATCATGTTGGCCAGCCGGGTGCCGGGCGGGTGCATGGTGATGTGGTCGGCCTCGGGCAGGGTGTTGGCCAAGGCCGTGGTCGCCTTCCAGGAGTTGAGGTGACCGCCCCAGGCCGCCCAGTCGCGGAACGGGGCGTGCAGGCTGCGGATGGGCAGGATGTCGCTGATTGCGCCCAGCCCTGCGTCGGGATTGAGCTTGGGGGAATTCATGATGAGCTCCATGCCCGCGAATCCGGCCTCACGGCCGATGCGCGCCACGTGCTCAAGCGGCAGGTGAAACAGGCATCCCGCCGACAGAAGAATAAGGGGGCCGCTCCGGCCGATAGTGTCTTCTCCCATGCCTGCACCATACGGCACGGTTACGTCACGGCAATAAAATATCGGGGAAGGGCGAAAAAAACCGGGTAAACGGCAACTGGCCGCGCTTTGTGACTTGATGCGCCCAGGTCGGCCCCGTGGTTTGGGTACGGTTCGTGAACGGGTCGGGCACGGGCCGGAGCAGAGCGGTCAACGCGGTTTTGCCTTGGTGCGCATGGCGGTCCAGGGACACGGTCGGAAGAACACTGAACAAATCGTCAGTGTTTTATCTTTTTGAATTTATGTGAGAAATAGATGATCGTCGCTTGTCGACAACTACTTTGCAGGCGACTTCTCAATGAGGTCGACCAGGACCAGCGCCCAAGCCATGTCGCGCTTGTTGTCCTCGGTCATGGCGTCCAGGAGTCGTTCCTTGAGCGGCTTGATCGCGGCCTTGAGCCGGGCGGGGCCGATGTCCTCCACCCGGTAGGCGGCTTCAAGGGCGTTCAGGCACAGGGAGTCGAACGCCTGCCGGTCGGATCGGTCCGTGTGCCGGGCCGCGCGCAGGGCCGCATGATAGGCCGCGATCTCCCGGACCTTCAACAGCCCGAAGACCACCGCCTCCAAGTTGGTGTAGTCCCGGCCCCATATGTCCGCGCCTCGGATTTCCGGGCGCGGCAATGCCGGACCCCGCTCCTCGCGCCTGTCCAGAGTCCGCCGGAATTCCTCAAGGGCAACCACGTTTCCCATAACCGCTCCTTATTACAATCGTCGTTCTCTCTAATCGGATGGCCGATCCGTTTCTTAAGATGTTTCTTAATATTTTACGGGATGGGTGAGGCGAAAGGAGCCCGGTACTTGCCGTGGCTTTGGCGCAACTGTCGTTTGGCGTGTTTACGGATTGGCCGAATAGTGGTGGGAGGGGGGGGCGCGGCGTTCAAAAAAGGAGGGAGGCCGCCCTGCGTCCGGGCAGCCTTCCAGCCTTATGAAAAGGCAGAGATCGTCGGTAAGATCATACTATATTACAAGCGTATATAGATCAAGTAACTTATCGTCTTTTTATCGTATTAAATGATGTTTCCGGCGATGATCCCGGGTTTGTTCCTCTGCTAGATGACGGTGTGGACCGCGTCGACGACCCAGTAGAGAACCTCGAACTGTTCGGCCAGGCCTTGCTTGAGGCGCTTGAATTCGGGCTTTTCCATGTCGCGGATGCGGATGTAGACGTTTTTGAACCCTTCGGATTCGGGCACGTTGTGGGTCATGATGGACATGATGCGCGCGCCGTTGTCCTTGAGGAAGGCGAGGACCGGGCGGAGGCTGCCGGGAGCGGTGGACAACCGCAGGCAGAACTGGGCGCCGCCTTCGTAGATGCCGGAAATTTCGACCAGGACCTTGAAGACGTCGGTGTCGGTGATGATACCCACGACCTTGTCGTTTTCGTCCACCACGGGCAGGCCGCCGAAGTTGCCTTCAAGCATGAGCACGGCGGCCTTCTCCACGGTTTCGGTGTCGCGGATGGTGACGATCTTCTTGGTCATGATGTCCCGCACCTTGACCTCGGAGAGGAGGTAGTACAGCTCGTGCATATCGAGGGTGGTGGCCTTGGACGGAGAGGCGTCCTTGACGTCGCGGTCCGAGATGATGCCCACGATTTTGCCGCTCTCATCCACCACGGGCAGACGGCTGATTCCCTTGTCCTTCATGAACTTGGAGGCCTTCATCATGGAGCGGTCCGGGGTGATGGTATAAACGTCCTTGGTCATCCAGTTGGCTACCAGCATAGGGGGTTCCTCCTTGTTTTAACGGCTGTTTCCAGCCGGATACAGTCGATATTTTGAGCTATTCTTAACGCTTCCCGCGTCATTTGGCTAGCCCTGCGACGGCTTTTTCCCGGGCGGGCCGGGCGTGGACGGCAGCCTCGTCCGTCCAAACCCCGTCAAGTTGTTTTTTTATGCCATTTGGCCGCTTTTCCCTGCCATTCTCCGCCGTAACCGGGTTTCGCCGGAAACCGGGGCTATGGTCGTCCAGGACCGGGGCGGCCATCGGCAACCTCAAGGATTGGGAGAACAACATGGCGATACCCATTATCGCGGCCGTGGCGGGACTGCTGACCACGGTGGTGGACGGAGTGGCGGACCACTTCAGGGGAAAACGGGAATTGAAGAAGGCGGTCATGGAGAACCGCGTGCGGCTGGCCCGTTCGGACCGGGAATTCAACCACGATTGGGAGATGAAGCAACTGGAGAACGCGGGCTGGAAGGACGACGTGCTCTTCTTCGCCTGGATTGGCTTTTTCATCTGGTCCGGAGCGGACCCCGAGGGCGCGGGCGAGGTCATCCGCGCCTGGGAGGCCCTGCCCGACTGGTTCCTGCAGATCACGTTCTGGATCGTGGCTGCCGTGCTCGGGGTCAAGAAGATCGGCGACTACCTGCCCGGCGCGGTGCGGGGGCTCAGGGACGCCCTGGGAGGCGGCAAATGACGGCCATGGACAGACAGGACGTGCAGGATCTTCTGGTTCGCATAGATGAACGGGTCAAGGCCATCCAGGAGGCTATCAGGGAAATCAACGAGGCCCGCCAATGCGCCAGCCATCGGGAGAAAATCCGCGTCCTGGAGCGGCTGGTATGGGGCAGCCTCGCGGGCACGGCGGCACTGGGCGGGCGTATCCTGTTCGAGGCTCTGCGATGAGCCTAGGGGTAGATTTGGTCCCGGTATTCCCGGAGCTGGTCCATGTATTGGGAGGCCAGGAAATCGTTGCCGCGGGCGCGTGCCATCGTCAGGGCCGTTTCGACGGCTTCGATGGCCTGGTCCATTTCACCGGCTCCCGCCAGGGCCTCGCCCAGAAGTCCGAAAAGGGCGCTCTGTCCCGGTTCCAGCTGAGTGGCCCGGCGGTAGTCCCTGACGGCTTCCGCGTACCGGCCGAGCTTGAGCAGGGCCTGGGCCCGCGCGGAGAGCAGCCGGACATTGTCCGAATCCAGAATATACGCTTGGGACAGGTCGCTCAGGGCCGCCTCGTACTCATTGCGGGACAGGTACGCCATGCCGCGGTTGTAGTTGGCGTCCAGATCGGCCGGATTGATGGCCAGGGCGCTGCCGAAGTCGTCGATGGCCTCGTCGCTCCGGTTCAGCCGGAGATAGCACAAGCCGCGCCGGACGAACGCCTCGGCCACGGTCGGGTCGTGCCGGATGACCTGCGAGAAGTCGCGGGCCGCTTCCCGGTACCGGGTCAGATTCAGGAGAATGGAGCCTCGCGTGTAGAGCGCGTTCACGTAATCCGGCTTCAGCTCGATGGCCCGGTTCACATCCGTCAGGGCTTCGTCCGTATGCCCCTCGGAAAACAGGATCATCGCCCGGTAATAGCGGGCGTTTGCCATATCCGGGTCCAGCTCCAAAGCCTGGTCCAGGTACCGAAGCGCCGTGTCCTCGTCGAGGAACGCGCCGTCGTGCATGAGCTGCATGGCCTCGGTCAGGGCTTCGGCGGCCCGGGCCTCGCGTTGTTGCGCTGCCAGCTCCTCCCGGGTGGGCGGCGCGACGGGCGGGGCCGCCTTTTCGGTGCAGCCCGCCGGGGCCAGAACCAGGCAAAGCAAAACAATCAGGGCGTAAGTCCGCATGGCCGAGGAATAGCCTTGGCCCGCGCCGTCCGTCAACATAAGCGAGGAAACAATGTCCACTGATCTGTATGTGCCAAGGGAGCACCAGGCCAGGATCGAGGCGGAGCTTGGCCGTTTCTCCGTCCTGGTCTGCCACCGCCGGTTCGGCAAGACCGTGCTGTCCGTCAATCGGCTTATCAGGGCTGCGAAGGCCACCCTCCGCCCGGACTGGCGCGGGGCTTACATCGCCCCTTTGTATCGCCAGGCAAAAACCGTGGTCTGGGACGAACTCAAGCGATACTGCGGCCAGGGGCGCGACGAATGCACCGTGAAGTTCAACGAGACCGAATTGCGCGCGGATTTCGAAAACGGGGCGCGCATCCGCCTGTTCGGGGCCAACAATCCGGATTCCCTGCGCGGCATGTACCTCGACGGCGTGGTATTCGACGAGGTGGCCCAGATGCCCTTGCGCATATGGACCGAGGTTATCCGGCCAGCCCTGTCGGATCGCAAGGGGTGGGCCATGTTTATCGGCACCCCCCGGGGCAAGAACGCCCTTTACGAGATATGGGAGAAGGCCAAGGCCGACCGGGATTGGCTGGCCGCCATGTACCGCGCATCGGAGACCGGGATCATCGCCGATGACGAGCTGGAGGCCAGCGCGCGGGAAATGTCGCCCGAGGAGTACGAGCAGGAGTTCGAGTGTTCATTCACCGCCGCCATACGCGGGGCATACTTCGGCCAGCTTCTCGCCGACGCCGACCGCGATGGCCGCGTCACCGCCGTTCCCCATGATCCGTCCATGCCCGTGCACACCGCCTGGGACCTGGGCATGTCGGATTCCACCTCCATCTGGTTCGTCCAGGCCAAGCCCGGCGGGACCTTCGCGGTCATCGACTACTACGAGGCCAGCGGAGAGGGATTGGACCATTACGCCCGCATTCTCGACGCCAAGGGATACAAGTATGGTACGCACATCGCGCCCCACGACATCCGCGTACGCGAGCTTGGCACGGGCCGGTCGCGCCTCGAAACGGCTCGTTCCCTGGGAATCCGCTTCGATATCGCGGCCAACATTCCCATCCAGGACGGCATCAACGCCGTGCGCACCATCCTGCCCCGCTGCTGGTTCGACGAGGCCCGCTGCGGCCCCGGTCTCGAAGCGCTCCGCCACTACCGGCGTTCCTTCAACGACCGGACCGCCGATTTCTCGTCCCGGCCCGTGCACGACTGGACCAGCCACGCGGCCGACGGGTTCCGCTACTTCGCCGTGGGCTTCCGCCCGCCCGCCGCGGGACCTCGCCCGGCGCATACCGCAAACGATTACAACCCCTTCGGAGGAAACCATGTCCGTTCATGAGACAACCGACCGGCCTGCGCCTCTGGCCCACTTCCCGGATGACGGGACCTACCGCTGGCTTGAACTGGCCGACGGCGGCAGCCGCTACGGCGTCAGCGCCATCGCGGCCCGGGACGGCTACCTCGAACTGCATCTGACCATGACCCGATGGGGGCCGGACGTCCGCCGGAATCTGGCCCGGGATCTGGAATGGCTCAAAACCGAGGCGCGGCGGCTCGGCCTGTCCAAAATCATGGGGGTTCGAGCCGACGACCTGGGGCGGTTTGACAAACGCCTCTTCCGCTTCGCCAGGCTCTACGGCTTCAACGAAACCTGCGTATTTCAGACGGCGAGTCTGGCGGTTGGTTGAGGTCCTTTGGAGGACACTTCGGGGAGGCAGGGCGCTGCCCTGCACCTGCCGGGGCGCTGCCCCGGACCCCGCCAGAGAACCCTTTGAAAAGGGTTCTCTGGACTCTCCGAAACTTTTTATGTCGCCTTCGGCGAAGGGGGATGTTCTTTGAAGTGTTTTTGGTATGGGGGAAATTGGTATTTTTTCGATTATGCGTTGCCGACCACGATGTCGCCGCCGGTGCGTTCCGGCGCGTCGAAGTTGAGGATGGTCCGCGAGGAGTTGTCGAAGACGTAGGAGGGGGGCTGTCCCGCGAAGGCGGCCGTGTTGTCCTGCTGGTTGATGATGGTGGTTTCGGTGGAGAATTCGTTGTTCCTGTTGAAATTCTGCGTGACGTTTCGGGTATTCTCGGTGGTTCGGTCCGAGGACAGGTCCAGGTTCCGGGTGGTGGAGTTGTCGAACTCGTTTTGGATCACGTGGTGTTCGCTGCGTTCGATGACCGTGTTCATGGACTGGTCCAGGGTCTGCTCCACCGAGCGGTTGAAGGTCGTCTCGTTGTTCTGTTCGATGTTGCGGGTCTGATCGATGTTCAGGGAGTATTCCGAGCGCATGTCGATGGTCGTTCCTCTGCCCGATTCCTGCTCGAAGTCGACCTTGGGGGGCGTGAAGGGCTCTTCGTAGCCGTCCGCCGTCGGCACCCACGGGGCCATGGGGATTTCAGGCGGCGTGTAGGGCGCGGAGTGGCGCGAGTGGTGAAAAACGTCGTTGGGCCAGTGCTGTGTGTGGCCGAAATACATGCCGTGCGGGTTGGTCATGCGGTGGGCCATGATGGTCCCGGCCGGAGAAACCGGCACGAAGCCTGTCATGGAGGGCATGGAGAAGCCGATCTTGGGGGCGATTTCCACATTGCCGCCGGGCGATACCGGCTGGACGCCCAGGGCGGGAGCGATGGCCACGTTGCCCGTGGCCGAGGCCGGGGACGAGCCCGAGCGTTCGACGGACCCGCCGCCCGAGGAGCCGGAAACGCCGCCGCCCGTTGCCTGCGCAATGGGCGGACGTCCGCTTTCCGTGGAGATGGGCACACTGGCTCCGCCCGAGACGGGGCCGCCGCCGGAAGCGTTTGCGCCGGACGCGCCGCCGGTCTGGATGGAGCCGCCGCCCATGGACTGGACCATGCCGCTTCGGCCGGGTTCGGTGGAGATGGGTACGCTGGCCCCGCCAGAGACCTGGCTGCCGCCGGACGTGCTTTGGCCGACCGTGCCGCCGCCGGAGGACTGGGCGACGCCGCCTGTGCTTGAAATCAAGCTTGTGCCCGAGCCGCCGCCCGCGCCGGATACGCCGCCCGTGACCGCGCCGACTCCGCCGCCGACGTTCGATACGGATACGCCGGAAGACGCGCTTCCGCCTCCCCCGCCGGGGACTGCGCCGCCGGAAATGCTGACGGGCGCGCCCGTGGGCGCGGCATAGGGAATGCGCGCCATGGACGTGTCGATGGGCACACGCGCCGGCGTGGTATCAATGGGGACGTGGCCGGGCTCGCCTATGGAGACTTGTCCGGCCGGAACGGCCTGGAATGTGCCCGCAGGGCCTGCCGTGACCTGGCCGGGAGGTCCGGCCACTATGAAATCAGTTACTCCCATGGACATGGGATTTTCTCCCCGCCGAGCCGACCTTCCCTGGTCCGCGATTGCCCGCAACGGGCCTTTCGGCGTATATTTACAATATACGAGCGGGAAAAAGGGCGTCAAGGGAGATATTCGCCGTTTGAGCGCGGCGGGAAAGGGGGCCGGAGACGGCCCCGGAAGCCTGGCTACGGGGATCGCCGGGCGGGATCGCCGCTAGAAGGACTCGGCCGTGTTGCCGAAGCCGTTGGCGCGGGTGCCGCCGCCTTCGGCCATGCCGTCGACCTTGAGCTTGGTCTGCTGGGCCTTGAGCAACTGGTCGCGCAGGTCCATGAGCATGGTCTGCTTCTCCTGGATCTGCGTCATCTTGCGGTTTTCGGGAAGATCGCCTTCTTCAAGGGCCTCGATCTCCTCCTCAAGCTTCTGGATGCGGTCCTTGAGGGTCTGGATGGTCTGGTCCATGTCCTTTTCCTGGTCGGACTCCTCGGACTCGCCTGGCTTTTCGAGGGCGATGAGGGCGCGGCCTTCCTCGGAGATGGTCACCGTGTCACCCTGGTCGGGGATACGCGCTTCCAGGGCGGTCTCGGCCTCGGTCTTGCTCGTTGCCGCGGCCTTGACGGCCAATGCGTCGACGAACGCTCCCGTCTGTTGCATCAAAGGTTCGATAGCCATGGTCCGCACTCCTTTATTGTCTGCGTGGACATCCCCTCATATGACTTATCGCATGTTCAATAGAAAACTTTAGAGTTGTATGGAAATCTTGATGCCGGAGCCGGAGGGACAGGGGCCGCAAGGGGTAAGAAGCCGGGAACCGTCCGTGTCCATTCTGCTGTTGCCTCGTTGCGGTAAAACACGCTATCCTTTGTCTAAACCGCTTACGTTACGACACGTCAAGGAGCCACATGAGCGTCACCAACCTCGAATATCTTTTCAAGCCCACATCCGTCGCGGTCATCGGCGCCACCAACGATCCCAGGAACGCGGGCAACATCGTCATGCGCAATATCATGGCCGGAGGCTTCATGGGGCCGGTCATGCCGGTTTCGTCGCAGGCCGAGGCCATCGCCGGGGTGCTGACCTATCCCTCGGTCAAGCATTTGCCCAAGACTCCCGATCTGGCCGTGGTCTGCTCGCCCCTGGAGGAGGTCCCGGAGGTCATCCATTCCCTCAAGGAGCGGGGCACGCGCGGAGCGGTGCTCATGGGCGCGGGATTCGCCTCCATGTCCCGGGAGGAGAGCCTGGACATCAAGTCCACCATCCTGTCCATCGCCCGTCCGCCGGAAATTCGCATTCTCGGCCCGAAATCCCTCGGGTTCATGGTTCCGTCCCTGAACCTGAACGCCTCTCTGGCCCATGCCCGGGTGGAATCGGGCAAGGTGGCCTTCATCTCGCAGTCGGATTCGCTTTTCGCCACGGTTCTGGATTGGGCCATCGACAAGGGCGTGGGGTTCTCGCATATGGTCGCTCTCGGCAGCCGTGTCGACGTGACTTTCGCCGATATTCTCGACTACCTGGGGTCGGACCCGCTGACCCGGTCCATCATGCTCTATGTGGAGTCGGTCAAGGACGCCCGCGAATTCATGTCCGCCGCCAGGGCGGCCTCGCGCAACAAGCCGGTGCTGGTCATCCGGCCGGGCCAGGCGCTGGACACCGTGCTCGGCGATCTCAAGCAGCGCGGAACGGGCGGTGCCCGGAACTCCGACGAAATCTACGATGTGGCCTTCCGCCGGGCCGGTATGCTCCGGGTGGAGGACATCGACGGGCTGTTCGACGCGGCCCAGACCCTGTCCGCGCCTCGGCAGGTCCATGGCCGCAAGCTGGCCATCCTGACCAACGGGACGAGCGCGGGCATCCTGGCCGCCGACCGGCTGCTGGTGGGCGGCGGGGAGCTGGCTCCCCTGTCCGAGGAGACCATCAAGGCCATCGACACCGTGCTCGGCGAGGAGAACTGGTCCCGAGCAAACCCCGTGGACATCCCCTTCAACGCTGACGGCAAGGCCTATTCCGAGGTCCTCAAGCTGCTCATCAAGGACAAGAATTCCAACGGTATTCTGGCCATGCATGTGCCGTGGACCGCCCAGCCCGACGTGGAGGTGGCCGAGGCCATCCGCGACTCCCTCAAGCGGGTCCGGCGCATGGTCCTGACGGCCTGGCTCGGGTCCGGCAAGGCGGACCAGGCCAGGGAGGTCTTCCGCAACGCGGGCATCCCCACCTACGAGACCCCCACCCAGGCGGTTCAGGCGTTCCTGTACATGGCCGAGTACCTGCACAACCAGGAGATGCTCATCGAGACGCCGGATTCCCTGCCTTCGGATTTCTTTCCGGACACGGCGCGGGCGCGGGATATCGTGCGCGCCGCCCTTGAGACCGGGCGGGAGGCCCTGACCGAGCCCGAGGCCAAGGACATTCTGGCCGCCTACGGCATTCCCGTGGTGGAGACCCGCATCGCCGTGTCCGCCAAGGAGGCGGTCATCGCGGCCGACGCGCTTGGCTATCCCGTGGCCCTGAAACTCAGGAGCCCACAGATTCCCCAGCCCTTCGACGTGGGCGGAGTGCTTCTCGACCTGGAGACCCCGGAACGCGTCTGGGAAGGCGCGGCCTCCATCCTGGCCCGCTGCACCCGGGAGCGGCCCGACGCCTACATCGAGGGCTTCACGGTCCAGAAGATGGGGCGCAGGCCCGGCGCGCACGAGCTGTCCGTCTCGGCCCATCTGGACAATACCTTCGGCCCGGTGCTTCAGTTCGGGCACGGCGGCATGGCCCGGGAGATGATCCAGGACCAGGCCCTCACCCTGCCGCCCCTGTCCATGTCTCTGGCCCGGGAACTGGTCGGGCGGACCCGCATCGCCACCCTGCTCAAGGGCACCCCGTCCCACCTTCCGGCGGACATCGACGACATCTGCCTGACCATCATCCAGATATCCCAGCTCATTGTGGACGTGCCGCAGATCACGAGCATCGACATCAACCCGCTCTACGCCGATTCCGAGGGTGTGCTCGCCCTGGACGCGAAGGTGGAGATCGCCCCGTACGAGGGCGTGGGCGAGTCGAGGCTGGCCATCCGGCCGTATCCGCGCGAACTTGAGGAGTGCGTCACCCTCAAGAGCGGGCGGCAGGTCACGTTGCGGCCCATCCGGCCCGAGGACGAAGACACGCATCGCGACTTTCTTGGGAGCCTGTCGGACGAAGACCTGCGGCTGCGCTTTTTCGGCGTGGTCCAGCGCGATTTCGACCACAAGGACATCGCCCGCTTCACCCAGATCGACTACGACCGGGAGATGGCCTTTATCGCGACGGCCTTGGACGAACGCGGCGACCCCGAGACCCTGGGCGTCATGCGCACCAACACCAAGCCGGACAACTCCGAAGCCGAGTTCGCCATCGTGGTCCGTTCGGACCTCAAGGGCGAGGGGCTCGGGTCCATGCTCTTCCACAAGGGCATCCAGTACACCAAGGACCGTGGCACCCGGCTGCTCACGGGCCAGACCATGGTCGAGAACAAGGCCATGCAAGGGCTGTCCAGAAAGTTCGGTTTTGAAATCTCGCCCGATCTCAACGACCCTGACCTGGTGAACATGATTCTGGATATGGAAAAGGTGGGCCGCTAGACCATGAACCTGTCCATGGTCCATCATCATACCGGCCTGGAGGCGAGCGGCGGAGCCACTCGGGTTGCGCAGCTTCTCATCGACGGTCTGGAATTGGGCGGAGTGCCCGCGCGCCTGACCTTCGAGCTTGCCGAGCAGTCCGAAGGCGAGGCCATATCGCCCGATGAGCTAGGCGCGAACATCCCCCGGGGAGGCATCGTCCATGTGCACTGCACAGGGGACTGGCCCTCTCTGCTCGGCTCCATCCCCACGGGGGTGAAGACGGTCATAACCCTGCACGACTGCGAGTTGTTCACCGGCGGCTGTCCGTATCCGCTGGACTGCCCCATGTCCGAGAGCGGCTGCGTCGATCCCTGTCCGCGCAATTTCCCGGACGCGAATGAGGTGCGCAAACGCAAGCTGGCCGAGGTCGCGCGGCTGGACCCGGTCCTGGTCGCCCCGTCCCGTTGGCTGGCGCGGCTCGCCAAGACGCATCTGCTGCGGCCTGTGAAGATCATTCCCAACGGCATCCCCTGGCCTGGCACCAGGGTCGCCAAGGCCGAGGCCCGCAAATCGTTCGGCATTCACCCTGCTGCGCGGGTGGCCCTGTTCGCGGCCCATGGAGGCATGAATGCGGCCTACAAGTCCGGGGACGCCTGGAAGGGCATATGGGAGCGGCTCAAGGCGGACATGCCCGATCTGGTTTGCTTTGCGGTGGGCGGCGACCGCGAGGAACGGAGCGACGATTTCATCCTGTGGCCCTACGTGGACCGGGGGAAGCTCTTTATGCTCATGTCCGCCTCCGACGCCCTGCTCTATCCCACGCGTGCCGACAACCATTCCCTGGTCGTTCTGGAGGCCATGGCCGCCGGACTGCCCGTGGTGGCCTACGCCGTGGGCGGCGTGCCCGAGCAGATCGTGGACCGCATGACCGGGATGCTCGTGCCTTCCGGAGACACCGGGCGGTTCGTGGAGGCGGCCCGGTCGGTCCTGTCCAGCCGGTCCATGGTCCGTCAGATGGGCCAGGAAGCGTTTCTGTCCGGGGGCAGGAAATTCGCCGTGGAGCGCATGGTGGGCGATTATCTGCATCTTTACGAAAATCTGTAAGCGCTGAAACCGTCGTCTTTGTCAACGAAAAAGCCCCCCGAGCCTATTCGGCTCGGGGGGCTTCACTGTTCGCCGCCGGGCTAGCCCAGCTTCTTGCGAAGGTGGGACCGCAGCATGATGGCGATCAGGTTCATGCCCAACACCAAGGCCACCAGCACGAGCGAAGTGCCGTACTGGAGAGGTAGAGTGGCCTCGGGGTCGGTGGAGGAAACGGAAAGGGAGTAAATCTGATAGGGCAGCGCCATGACCTCGTTGAAGATGGACCTGGGCAAGGTCGGGTTGTAGCTGGCCGCCGCCGTGAACATGATGGCCGCGGTCTCGCCCGCCGCGCGGGAGATGGACAGGATCGAGCCGGTCAGGATGCCGGGCATGGCCGAGGGCAGAACGACTTTGAAGATGGTCTGCCACTTGGTCGCGCCCAGCCCCAGGGAGGCCTCGCGGTAGGTGTCGGGAACGCTTCTGAGCGCTTCCTCGGAGGTGCCGATGATGACCGGCAGGATGAGCACGGCCAGGGTCATGCAGCCCGCTGCGATGGACACGCCCATGCCGAGGCCGCCGAGATCGCGGGCGGCCACGAAGAAGGCCATGCCGAACAGGCCGAAAACCACGGACGGGACACCCGCCAGGTTGTTGATGCACAGCCTGATGACGCGCATGAACGGTCCGGGCATGGCGTATTCATGCAGATAGATGGCGGAGGCCACGCCGAGCGGCAGGGCCAGGGCCATGGAGCCGATGGACAGGTAGAAGGTGCCGACGATGCACGGGAAGATGCCGCCCGCCAGTCCGCCTTCGGTGGGCTTGGTGGTCAGGAAGTCCCAGGTGATGGCCGGCAGTCCGTAGTAGACCATGTACCCGACGATGATGAACAGGGCCAGTCCATTGATGGCCACGGCGCCGCGGAACAGGGTGAACCAGATTTCCTGGGTGGCCTTGCGCTTGAGGCGCAGGCCCGGGGTATCCGGTATGTTGGATCCGTTCATGGTCATTTCGGTGCTTACCATTTCTGACATGTCCTTTTCCTAGAGGCTGGCCGAGCCGACCTGCTTGTACTTGTGTGCGATGTGGTCGGCCAGGAGGTTGAAAAGAAAGGTGATGATGAACAGGACCATGGCGATGGCGAACAGGGCGAAGTAGTGCATTTCCAGGCCGAAGCTGGTCTCGCCCATTTCAGCGGCGATGGAGGCGGGCATGGGCCTGACCGGGTCGAAGATGGAGGTCGGGATGCGCGCCGCGCCGCCCGCGACCATGAGGACGACCATGGTCTCGCCGATGGACCGGGACATGCCCAGGATGACGGCGGTGGACAGTCCGGAGAGCGAGGCGGGCAGGACCACGCGCCAGATGGTCTCGAACCGGGTGGCGCCCAGGGCCAGGGAGCCTTCGCGCACTTCGTTGGGTACGGAGTGGATGGCGTCTTCGGCGATGGAGGTGATGGTGGGCACGGCCATGAAGGCGAGCATGATCGAGGCGTTGAGCATGTTCACGCCGAACCGGATGTCGAAAAGATTGAGCAGGATCGGGGCAACGACGACCATACCGAAGAAACCGATGACCACCGAGGGAAGGGAGGCCAGAAGCTCGACCATGGGCTTGACGATTTCGCGCACCTTGCTGGGGGCGATTTCGGCCAGGTACACGGCGGTCATGATGCCCAGGGGAATGGCGATGATCGAGGAGAACAGCGTCACCCAGACCGATCCCATAATCAGGGGCAGGATGCCCCATTGGGGGGTCTCGGAGACCGGCTTCCACTGGCTGCCGAGGATGAAGTCGAGGACGCCTACGCCCTGAAACTTCTCACCCATGGCGTTGAAGCCCAGGAATGTGGGCAGGGCTTCGGAAACCAGAAAATACATGATCAGGCCCAGGGCAATGATGGACGCGCTGGCGGCCACCAGGAAGAATCCCTTGATGAGCTTTTCCTTGTTGGAGCGTGAGAGCATTTATTCTCGCCTCTTTCTCAAGCGTGATCCCGTCGGGGCGCTTGGTGCGCCCCGACGGGGGAGTTTCTATGTCGGAATCAGTCGTTTCGTTTCAGTTACTTGACCGGGACGAAGCCGACTTCGGCAATGATCTTCTGGCCAGCGGGGGACATGACGAAGTCGATGAACTTCGCGGTCTCGCCGGAGGGCTTGCCGCCGGTGTACAGGTTCAGGGAGCGGGACAGGGGGTAGGAGCCGTCCTTGCCGGTCTCGACGGAGGGAACCACGCCGTTGACGGTCAGGGCCTTGATCTTGGGATTCAGGAAGCCCAGGCCGACGTAGCCGATGCCCTTCTTGTTGCCGGCGATCTTGGCGGCCATGGCGGCGTTGGAGGGCATACGGGAGACCATGTCGAACTCGTCTTCCTTCTTCATGACCTTGCCGTGCCAGACCTCGTAGGTGCCGGAGTTGGTCTCGCGGGAGAACAGGGCGATCATGCCGTCGTTACCGCCGACGTCCTTCCAGTTGCGGATCTTGTCCTGGTACATGTCCTTGAGCTGGGCGGTGGTGATCTTGGAAACCGGGTTGGAGGGGTGCACGATGGGCACCAGGCAGTCCAGAGCGATGACGAACTGCATCGGCTCGATGCCGTTGGCCTTGCACTTTTCGATTTCGGCGGGCTTCATGTCGCGGGACATCATGCCGATGTCGGCGGTCTTGTTGATGATAGCCTTGGCACCGTCACCGGAGCCGGTGGCGGAGATGGAGAAATTTACGCCCGGATTGGCGGTCTGGTAGGCGGCGACCAGCTTTTTCATGGCCGGGTCGACGGTGGTGGAGCCCTTGACGCGGATTTCCGCGGCGAAGGACAGAGCGGAAACGCTCAGAACAGCCAGTGTCACGAAAGCAATGAGCAATTTTTTCATCAGAAGTACCTTCCTTAAAAAATTATGATAAAACTATTCCTCGTCAACGTGTGACGTAGTGATAGACCTGCGATGTTACATCTTCGTGACGAGCGATCGAAAGGTCCGTGACAAAGTGTCTGGCCGATTCGGCGGGGCGGGTCGCAGCCATGCGCCGCCATTTGTGTTTTTTGTCTTTGCGCGGGCCGGACCGCAGGGCCTCTCCGGAGGGTTGAGCCAGCCTTGTCCAGGCTGGCTCCGCCCGGAATGCGAAAGTCTCGGTGGAGCCGCGCGCCGTCGATTCGCGCCAATGCCCCTGGGCCAAGTGTAGCGCATCTCCTCGGGCCGGGATGTTATAATCCGTCCGATTCGGGCACTTCCGGCAGGGGCTTCTCTTCCCCGGAGCTTCGGAATATCAAAATAGTGTTGTCAGGATTTCGGTCTCGTCGCCCGGGGTGACGGTCTGGCCGCTTTGCAGGACGGCGAGGCCGTGGGCCAGGGCGAGGCCGTGCATGGGAGGCAGGGTCTTTCCGGCCAACGGGGTGGCGGTCAGCGTGGAGCCGTGGACGGTGAGCTCGCATTGGACGAGCCATTCGGAACCGGCCCGCGCGTTGATGGATCGGGTGAACCGGGCCATGCGCGGTTCGGGTTCGGGCAGGCCAAGCAGCCGGCGGATCACCGGGAGGATGACGGCGTGGAAACAGG
Organism: Pseudodesulfovibrio thermohalotolerans; assembly: GCF_021353295.2. Lineage (NCBI taxonomy): Bacteria > Pseudomonadati > Thermodesulfobacteriota > Desulfovibrionia > Desulfovibrionales > Desulfovibrionaceae > Pseudodesulfovibrio > Pseudodesulfovibrio thermohalotolerans. The sequence goes on from NZ_CP120635.1 coordinate 3,744,402, forward strand.
CGTGTCCAGCGGCGGGAGGCCCGGGCAGGCCGAAGAGCAGGGTGTTGCCGCGCACGGCCGCGAACATGTTTCGGCCGGGCCGGATGTCGATGCGTTTGAAGACCGGCGTGAAGCCGCTCTCCCTGGCCGCCTCGAAAGCGAAATCCCGTTCGCTGTTGCCCGTGCCGCCCGTGGTCGCCATGATTTCGGGCAGGTCGTCGCGGGACAGGGTCTCCACCAGTCTGTCACGGTCGTCCGGGACCACTGCGGTCCGCTCCACCAATGCCCCGGCCGCCTCGAAGAGGCCCCGGAGCAGTACCAGGTTGTCCGCCGGGAACCGTGCCGTGCCGCTCAGGCTTTCGCCCGGTTTGGCCAGTTCGCTGCCGAGAGCCGTGAGCCGGACGCGCGGGCGGAGGCGGACCAGGATGGAGTCCACGCGGGTTCGGGTCATGACTGCCGCGCCCTGGGGAGTGACCAATCCGCCCGCCGGGGCAATCCTCGTGCCCGCCGGAATTTCGCCGCCCGCGGGCCGGATGTACCATCCCTCGCCAACAGGTTCGCGGACCAGGATGGCGCCGTCCAGCTCCTCCACGTCCTCCTCGGCCAGGACCGCGTCCGCGCCGGGCGGAACCGGCCCGCCGGTCAACACTCGCACAGCCCGACCCGCTTCAATGGGATCGGGAGACGTGGACTCGGCCCGGATGCATCCGCTCACCGCCAGCCGCACAGGAGTCGTGCCCGAGGCTTCGGCCACATCACGGCTGCGCACGGCGTATCCGTCGCGGACCGAGCAAGCCTGCTCGGGCACGTTGCATCGGGCGGCCACGTCCCGGGTCGAGGTCAGGCCGACGCCGTCCATGGGGGACACGGCCGTTTCCCCGGAGGGGCGGGCGAGGCCGAGCAGTTTTTGGACCGCTTCCTTGCGGGAGATGGGTGTGGACATGGACTTCCTCGGGTCTTTTCAGGTCGTATCCATATAATATTGGCACCCGGCTTCCGGGTTGTAAAGGATTGCGCCCTTTGTGCCCTTTATATAAACTGAAGTGTATGGCTGTGCCGCGTCCGGGACCTTGGCGGTCGTCCGGGCGCGTTTCTGTATCTTAACTCATAGGGGCTTTAAATGACTCAGCATATATTTTGCATCATCGGCAAGAAAAAAGCCGGTAAAACCACGTTCTTGGAAAAACTTGTGCCCGAACTGCAAAAGCTCGGCCTGTCCGTGGGCGCGGTCAAACACGACGCCCATACCTTTGAGATGGACGTGAAGGGCAAGGACTCCTGGCGGCTCAAGCAGGCCGGGGCCGAGACCGTGGTGGTCTCCTCGCCCGACCGCGTGGCCATGATCCAGACCGTGGACCGTGAACGCTCTTTGGAGGAACTCGCCGAGACCCTGTTCGCCGACAAGGACGTGGTTCTGGCCGAGGGGTACTTCAATTCCGACCAGCCCAAGATCGAGGTTTTTCGCCAGGAGGCGCACGATCATCCTCTTTGCGGCCGGAATAACCAGCAGGACAAAAAACTCATCGCCATGGTCTCGGACCAGAGCGTGACCGTCGACGTGCCCAAGTTCGGCCTGGACGAGGCCTCCGAGGTGGCGGCGCATATCGCCCGTAAATACTACGGCTGGGTCTACAACGGCATGTGGGCCACCCACGACTAGGGGGCGGCGTTGTGCGCGGGGCGACTGCCCGGTTACGGCCGGGCGGCCTCGCCCGTGGAGATGGTCCGACCGTCCTTGGCCTTGTTCGGGTCGATGAAGCGGCTGAGCATCTTTTCGACGATGGGCAGGGATACCGTGGTGTCGAGGCAGGGACCGTGCGGCCGCTCGTTGAGCACGCCGTATACGGGCAGGGGATAGGTGTCCTGAATGCCCGAGGAGAGGTCGCGGTGGCAGGCCACGGCGATTATCAGCTTGGGCCGGAGCTGGACGACGATGCGTCGGGCGATGGTCCCGCCCGTGGCGATGGCCAGGTTCACCCCGTACTTGTCGTGCAGGTCGAGCAGCCCGGCCATGGAGCATTTTCCGCAGCGCACGCAGTTGTTGATATCGTAGGTCAACCGCCGGTCGCACTTGGAGTTTTGCAGGCAGTGCGGCATGAGCAGGAGTATTTCTTTCGGCGCGTACCGTCCGGCCTCGGCCAGGACCAGGTCGTTGTTCACGGAGATGAACGAGAGTCTGATGAGTTCCTTTTCGATGCCGAATACGCGGCCCAGAAGGACCATGAGCGGCAGGAACAGCTTGATGGTCAGCCCCCGGAAACGGCGTGCGCCGGGCAGGGGCTTCTTGGTGACGATGTTCAGGAACAATCCCCAATAGGCCACGCAGACCAGCCCGATGAGGCCCACGACAACCGCGCCGAGCACCCATTTGGCCGACGGGTGGATGTTGTCCAGCCCGATGTAGGGCACCAGCCAGAGCAGGGCCAGAAACAGGCAAATGACCAGGCAGGCGATGCTGATCAAGCCGATGAAAAGGCGTTTGCGCGCCCGATGGACGGACCGGGGCTGGTCCAGGGGTGTACCTATTTGCATTCCTTCATGTATCCGCAGGTGAAGGCCGTGGCGTCCATGGCCTTTTTGCCCTGCGGCTTGACCTCGGGTGTCAGATATATCCTGTCTGCCGTGGTGATGGCCAGCTTTCCTTCCATTTCGCCCAGTATCGTGCCCGGAGCGACCTTGGGAGCGGATTCGCCGGACACCTCGCCGGGCGTCACGTTGAGGCGCAGGGATTTGCCTTCCGGGTTGGTCCAGTCAAAGAACGCGCCGGGCCACGGGTACATGGCGCGGATGCGGTTGTGGATTTTCTCGGCAGGCTGATTCCAGTCGATTTCCCCTTCCTTCTTTTCCAGTTTCTTCGCATAGGTGGCCAACGAATCATCCTGGGGTTTCAGGTCGTAGGCGCCGGTCTGAAGGCGGGCCATGGCTTCGCAGATGCAGATGCCGCCCAGCTTTGCCAGCTCGTCGTGAATGGTCCCGGCGTGGTCGTTGTGCCCGATGCGCAGGGCGCGCTGAACCATGACCGGTCCGGTGTCCAGCCCGGCCTCCATCTTCATGATGGAGATGCCGGTGACCACGTCGCCGTTTTCAATGGACCGCTGGATCGGGGCCGCGCCGCGCCAGTGGGGCAGCAGCGAGGCGTGGATATTCAGCGGCAGCACGGTCGGGATGTCGAGTACGGACTGGGGCAGAATCAGCCCGTAGGCCGCCACCACCAGCACATCCGGTTTCAGGGCCGCCAGTTCATCGACATCGGCCTGGTCCTTGAAATTTACGGGCTGGAATACGGGGATGTCGTTTTCCAGGGCCACCTGCTTGACCGGCGAGGGCTTGCACTGGCGTCCGCGTCCGCAGGGCCTGTCCGGCTGGGTATATGCGGCGACGATGTCCGCCGCATCGAACTTGAGCAGGATTTTCAGCGCTTCGGCCGCGAAGTCCGGGGTGCCCATGAAGACTACCCGAAGGGGCTTGAGGTCGACCGCGCCCCAGGATTCGGGCGTGTTCTGGCTGGAACCGGCTATTTCTTCCATCTCGCGGCCTTCTTGCGATACATGGCTTTCTTCAGGCGGCCCGTGCGGTCGGCCAGGGTCACGCCGTTCAGGTGATCGATCTCATGCTGCAGGATGATGGCCAGGAAGCCTTCCGTGTCCAGGCAGACGTCCTCGCCTTCGCGGTTTTGCGCCTTGACCTTGACCCGTTGCTTGCGCTTGACCGTGATGTTGAGTTCGGGGCAGCTCAGGCAGCCTTCCTCGGACTCCACCTCGCCGTCGGATTCGACGATCTCGGGGTTGATGAGGACGCGCAGATCGCCCCGCTCCTTGGGGCCGGTCTGGTCCACGCAGATGAGCCGGATGGACTGGTTCACCTGCGGTGCGGCCAGTCCCACCCCATCGGATTCGTACATGGTTTCGACCATGTCTTCGATGAGTTCCTGAAGCTCGGGGGTTATTTCGCCGACGGTTTCAGCCTTGGCGGCCAGGACGTCGTCGGGCCAGGTACATATTTCCAATTTCATTATGTTTGCCTCCGGCGGCCGGGATAAGAAAGGAGAATTCCTTGAAATAAGGCTGGTTGTCGTCAGCCTCGGAATATCCGTTCCCGTTTGCCCTTATTGTTCCCCTTGCGCCGCGGGAACGGACGCGGGGAGCGTTCGGTCCGGCTTGCGGCGTATAGGTACTGACTCTTATCTCAATAAGTACGGAAATTCAAAAGGCCAGTTCTTTGTCGAAACCGGCCGAATTCTGGGCCGCTTCGCGGAAGGATGCCCGCGAACCGGCGATATGCGTCGAGGAAAGGAACGCGGGAGGGAAACCTTGCCGTCGGGTTTCCCTCCCGCATCTTCCATTATTCTTCTTTTTTCTTCTCGCGCAGGCGGATGCCGAGTTCGCGGAGCTGCTTGCTGGGCACGGCGGACGGCGCCTCGGTCATGAGGCAGGTGGCCTTCTGGGTCTTGGGGAAGGCGATGACGTCGCGGATGGACTTGGACCCGGTCAGGATCATGACCAGCCTGTCCAGGCCGAAGGCGATGCCGCCGTGGGGCGGCGCACCGAACTTGAGGGCGTCCATGAGGAAGCCGAACTTGTCGCGGGCTTCCTCGTCGTTGATGCCCAGGGCGGCGAACATGGCCTGCTGCTGCTCCTCGGTGTGGATGCGGATGGAGCCGCCGCCGACCTCGAAGCCGTTCATGACCAGGTCGTAGGCCCGTGCGATGGCCTGGCCCGGGTCTTCCCTGAGAATCTTCATCTGCTCGGGGCGGGCCGAGGTGAAGGGATGGTGCCGGGCCACGAACCGCTTCTCGTCGGGGTCCCATTCGAGCAGCGGGAAGTCGGTGATCCAGACAGGCTTGAACTCGCCCTCCTTGATGAGTCCGAACCGCTTGCCCAGCTCGCAGCGCAGGTTGCCGAGCGCGGCGTTGGCGATGTCGGCCGGACCGGCCTGGAAGAAGAGGATGTCGCCGGGCTTGCAGCCGGTGCGATTACGCAGTTCGGCGATCTCCTCCTCGGAGAAGAACTTGACGATGGGGGACTGCCATTCGCCGTCCTCCTTGACCTTGATCCAGGCCAGGCCCTTGGAGCCGTAGATCTCGACGAACTTGGTGTATTCGTCGATCTCCTTGCGGGACAGCTCGGCCCCGCCGGGCACGGCCATGACCTTGACCAGCTCGGAGGACGCGAAGACCTTGAAGCCGGAGTTCTTGAAGACGTCGGTGATGTCGATGTGCTTGAGCTCGAAGCGGAGGTCCGGCTTGTCCACGCCGTAGTCGCGCATGGCGTCGGCGAAGGTCATGCGGGGGAACTCGTCGGGCAGGGCCACGCCGATGGTCTCCTTGAACAGGGTCCGGACCATGCCTTCGGCCATGTCCTGGATCAGCGCCTCGTCCACGAAGGACATCTCGATGTCGATCTGGGTGAACTCGGGCTGGCGGTCGGCGCGCAGGTCTTCGTCGCGGAAGCATTTGACGATCTGGAAATAGCGATCCATGCCCGAGACCATGAGCATCTGCTTGAACAACTGCGGGGACTGGGGCAGGGCGTAGAACTCGCCCTGGTTGACCCTGGAGGGCACCAGGAAGTCGCGCGCGCCTTCGGGGGTGGACTTGGTCAGCACCGGGGTTTCCACTTCGAGGAAGCCCAGGCCGTCCAGGTAGCGGCGCACGGATTGCGCGGCCTTGTTGCGGATAATGAAATTCCGGGCCAGGGAGGGGCGGCGGAGATCCAGGAAGCGGTATTTGAGCCGCAGGTTCTCGGAGACCTCCACGCGGTCCTCGATGGGGAAGGGCGGGGTGTCCGAGGTGTTGAGCAGCTTGTACTCGGAAACCTCGATCTCGATCTCGCCAGTGACCATGTTCGGGTTGGCCATGCCCTCGGGACGCGGGCGGACCTTGCCCTTGACCGCCACCACGTATTCGGGGCGGATGGCGTGGGCGCGCTCATGCACCTCGTCATTGTCCTCGGGGTTGAAGACCACCTGGGTCAGGCCTTCGCGGTCGCGCAGGTCCAGGAAAATCAGCCCGCCGTGATCGCGGCGGAACTGGACCCAGCCCATGAGGCAGACCTCTTCGTCCATGTTGGCGGCGGTCAACTCGTTGTTGTGGTGCGTGCGCCGCCAGCCCGCGAGGTCTTCAATGACGCGGTACTCGTCGTAATCTCTCTCTTGCTCGGACATTATCTCTCCAGTCTCGTATTTAGTGCCTCCGGCGGCCCCTGCGGGGGGCTTGCCTCCGGCGGCTCAAGAAACCTTTTGAAAAAGGTTTCTTGAGAATCTTCCAAAACTTTTTGGTGCGCCTTCGGCGGGGGGGCCCGCGTTATGACGGCTTTTTATCAAACATCTGCGGCAAGGCCGCATACGGGATTCCAAAGGCCCTCGGCCTTTGGCCGCCGGAGGCGAAGTCACCCGTCCATCGCCGCGCAGCGGCTTCTTAATTCCTCTCTACAGACTTGCCAGATACAGCTTCCGGTCCAGGGTTTCCTGTTCCCTGTTCCCGGCCATGTCCTTGACGGTGATGGTATTGTCGGCCAGTTCGCTGCCGCCCAGGATCAGGCAGGTCCGGGCCCCGGATTTGTTGGCCGCGCGCATCCGGGATTTCATGGAGCCGCCGGCGAAGCTGACCTCGCCGCGCAATCCCTTGGCGCGCAGGGCCTGGGCGAAGAGCATGGCCTCGTTGGCCGCTTCGCCGTCCACCACGGCCAGGTAGAAGTCGGGCGCTTCGGGCTCGACATCGCCGAGCAGAAGGGCGAGCCGTTCCATGCCGCAGGCGAAACCGGAGCCGGGGCAGTCCGGGCCGTCCAGGCTTTTTATCAGGCCGTCGTAGCGGCCGCCGCCGGCCACGGAGGTCTGGGAGCCGATGTCGTTGCTGGTCACCTCGAAACAGGTGCGCACGTAGTAATCCAGGCCGCGCACCAGGCGGGGATTCAGGGCGTAGGACACGTTTGCTCCGTCCAGCACGGCGCGCACATCGGCGAAGTGGGCCTCGCAGTCCGGGCAGAGGTGGTCGGTGATGACCGGGGCGTCCTGGACCAGCTCCTTGCAGGTGGGCACCTTGCAGTCGAGCACGCGCAGGGGGTTGGTCTCCATGCGGCGCTGGCAGTCCTCGCAGAAATTCGCCTTGTCCTTGGACTTGTAGAAGTCCACCAGGGCCTGCTTGTAGGCCGGGCGGCATTCATGGCAGCCTAGGGAGTTCAGCTCCACGGTCAGGTCCTTGAGGCCGATGCGGTGCAGGAACGCGGTCAGCATGAGGATCAGCTCGGCGTCGGCCTGGGGCTCGTCCGCCCCGAAGACCTCGGCGTTGATCTGGTGGAACTGGCGTTGGCGTCCCTTCTGCGGCCGCTCATATCGGAACATGGGACCGAAAGTGAAGAATTTCGAAACGCTGCCCGGCTGATGGGTCTTGGATTCGATGAACGCGCGGACCACGCCCGCCGTGGCTTCGGGGCGCATGGTCAGGGAACGGTTCTTGCGGTCGGGGAAGGTGAACATCTCCTTGCCGACCACGTCGGTGTCCTCGCCGATGGATTTCTGGAACAGCTCGGTCTTTTCCAGGATGGGGGTGCGCAGCTCGCCGTAGCCGTATCGGGAGAAGATTTCCCGGGCGCAGGATTCCATGAAGGTGTACTTGGCGGCCTCTGCCGGGAAAAGGTCCGCGAAGCCCTTTATTTTTTGTACTTTCGCCATTTCGCGTTCAATATCCTTATAAATGATCGGGTCTGTGGAACCGAATCTGGTTAGACCATACGGCCCGGATTGTCAAAAAGAGAGTGGGCGGCGGGCCGCTTCCGGCCGGGTGCGGCAGGGCGTGCTTTTGATTTGACCCCGCCCCGCAAATCCTCCAAGCTTGGAGTCAGGGGGATAGCACATGAAGACCGTCACGGCCTGCACCATGGATTGCGGCGACGCCTGTTCACTGGTGGTCGATACCGAGAAGCGAACCGTTCGGGGCAACCCTCGGCATCCGTTTACCAAGGGGTTCTGCTGCCGCAAGGGAGCCCGATACTTCGAACGTCTGGACGCCGAGGAGCGCATCGTCGAGCCGCTCGTCCGGCGCGGCGGAGCGTTCGTGCCCGTGGGGTGGGACGAGGCCCTCGACCTGGTGGCCGAAAGGCTCGACGCGGCGCGGGGTGTGCCCGAGTCCATCCTCCACATTCACGGGAACGGCTACCGGGGCGTGCTCGCTTCGGCCAGCTCCGTCTTTTTCGAGCGGCTCGGCTCATCCACCGTGTGCGGCTGCGTGTGCGATGACACGGGCATCGAGGCGTGCCTGAAGGATTTCGGGGCGTTGAATCACAACGCGCCCGAGGACATCCTGAATGCGGACCGGGTGGTTAACTGGGGCCGGGACCTGACCCGTTGCTCCGTGCACCAGCTCGCCCTGTTGCGGAAGGGTCGCGAGAAAGGCGTCGAGGTCCTGTCCATTTCTCCCGGCGGCGACGGCACTCCGGATTTCTCCGACGTCAACGTAATCATCCGACCCGGCACGGACCGTTTTCTGGCCGCCGCTGTGCTCAAGCTCTATCTGGAGGCGGGGGACCTCAACCCGTGGGTCCTGACCCGGACACGGAACTGGCCCGCCCTGCGCGGGCTTATCGACGGATTGAAGTTCCGCGACCTGTGCGCCGCCTGCGAGGTCTCGGCCGAGGATGTGGAGCTGGTCTACGAGTGGTATTCGGACAAGGGCGACGTGGCCACGCTTGTCGGCTGGGGGTTGCAGCGCCATGTCTATGGCGGGGAGAACGTCCGCTTCATCAATGCCGTGGCCATGATTTCAGGCAACATCGGGGTGAGCGGCGGCGGTGCGTATTTCAATATTTCGTCCGGCCGGAATTTCGGCTCGTGGGCGCACCTTGTCGAGGGCGGCGCGAAACCGTCCAGGCGGCGCAGCTTTCTGTTGCAGGACCTGGGGACGGAGCTTCGTCGCGCCGATCCCTCGGTGGACTTTGTCTGGATCGACGGGCACAACGTGGTCAACCAGGTGCCGGACGGCCTGTCCGTGGCCGACGCGCTGGCCCGGCCGTTTACGGTTGTGGTGGACGGGTTCATGAACGACACGGCCATGCGGGCCGACGTGATCCTGCCGCCCGCGTTCATGTTCGAACGGCGCGACGTGCTCGGCTCCTACGTCCACAACTATGTCAACCTTTGCGCTCCGGCCCTTGCGCCGCGCGGCCTGGCTCGGCCGGATTTCGACATCCTGGCCGACCTGGGGACGCGGTTGCGCGAGCGGATCATCCTTCCGGACGAGGAGACCTGCCTGCGCGAGGGGCTCAAACCTGCCGCCGTCTCCTACGACGAGCTTCTCGAAAACGGGTTCGCCAAGGTTAATCATCCCTTCGTGGCCTTCGAGGATATGGTCTTCGGCCATCCGGATGGACTGTACCGCTTCCCGGAGACGCTGCATCCCGAGCCTGAGCGGGACCCCGACTACCCTCTGCAACTGCTGACCCTGGTGCGTGGGGAGTCTCTGCATTCGCAGATAGCCGAGACCGACCAGCGCGGGGTGCCGTCCGTATGGATCTCCAGGTCCAACCCGGCCTTGACCGTTCTGGACCCGGCCAGGGATGTTTTTCTGGTCACCGACCTCGGGGCCATGCAGGTTCGGCTTGTGATTGTCGAAGACCTGCACCCGAGAGCCGTGCTCATGCGCCGTGGGGGATGGATGAAGTACGGTCACGGGGCCAACGCCGTCATCCGGCCTTCGGTCACGGACATGGGAGCCGGGACGGCCTACTACAGCCAGGCGTGCCGCCTGGAAAATCGTTAACCAAGGAGGATTGCATGATGAAAACGTGGAAAAAATTCGTGGTAGTGGCTTGCCTGCTCCTGTTCGCCTTCGCGGCCTTCGGTTGCAGCGAGGAAGGTCCCATGGAGAAGACCGGCAAGAAGATCGATCAGGCCGCCGAGGATGCGGGCGATGCCGCCAAGGACGCGGGCGACGCCGCCAAGAAGCTTTTCGAGTAGCCCATGCGGGCCGCCCTTGAGGGCGGCCCGTAAAATCCTTGTCACGCCGTTGTCTGCTTCGGCCTCTTGCCAAAGAGGGTTTTCGGCGCGTAATGAGGCGGGTATGCAAGCACGTTCCACAAAGCCCCTGCCTCCGGCGAGGCGGGCGGCCCTAGAAGCCCTGTTTCGCTGCCTCATGAACCGGCAGGACATCCAGGCCGCTCTGGACGAGGCCCTTTCCTCCGGCGTCGACGATCCGCGCGACGTCGGGCTGGCCACGGAGCTGAGCTACGGATACCTGCGGCTCAAGGGGCGCATCGAGTACGTCCTCTCCCGATTCCTCAAGGACCCGGGCAAGCTCAATCCCAAAATGCGGCTGGCCATGGGCGTGGCGGCCTATGAAATCCTTTTTCTGAACAAGATTCCGGCCTACGCTTCGGTGGATTGGGCCGTTGAATTTTCCAAGTCCAAACCGGGCGCCCGCCTGGCAGGTTTGTTCAATGCCGTATTGCGTCGGGTGTCCGAGCTCGGCGACGATGCCCACGATCCGGATTTCTTCCGTAAGGATGCGTCCCTGCCCGAGTTCCTGTCCCGCTGGTACTCCTGCCCTCAGTGGCTGGTGGATATGTGGTGGCGGGAATACGGCGAGAAGGCGGCCACCGAGTATCTTGAAGCGCAAATCAAGCCCCCGGCGCTCGGTTTCAACCTCTTCGGCCATCCCGAAGCGGACGAACTGTACGTCGAGATCGCGGGTTGGCCGGAGCTGTTGGATATCGAGGGCATGAGCTTCGCCCTCCCGGCGGGCATCTCCTTCGACGACGAGCCCGCCCCGCCCCTTTCCCGCCAATCCTTTGCCGCGCGCCAGGCCGTCGAGGCCCTGGACCCGGAGGCCTGGGAAGGCCCTGTCTGGGACGCCTGCGCCGGTCGCGGGGGCAAGACCCGGATTCTGCTGGAAAAGGGGCTCGACGTGTTCACCTCCGACCCGCACCGGGGACGGCTGGCCGCGCTCAACCGCGAACTGCCGGGGGTGGAGACCTTCGAGGCCAACGCGGCCACGGCAACGCCGCCGCGCGTACCGGGAACCATCCTTCTGGATATGCCCTGCTCCGGCCTGGGCGTGCTTTCCCGCCGTCCGGACACCAAGTGGAAACGCAAACCAGCCGATCTGGGCGACCTGACCCTCCTGCAGCGGGAGATTCTGGACAATGCCCTGGAGCAGGTCCGGCCCGGCGGACGGGTCGCGGTCATTACCTGCACCCTCAATCCCGAGGAGAACCAGGGGCTCGTTTCCAGGCTGACCGAGAATTCCGACCGGGTCCGGGTCGAGCGTGAATGGACCACCCCGTCCTATTCGCCGCTCAACGAGTTCTTCTACGCGGCTTCCCTGTTGGTGAGATAACCTTTCGGCCGACGGCCCCGGCGTGCGCCGGGGCCGCTGCCTCCTTGTCCGTCAGCCTCCGAGTTTGGCCCCCAGCCACGTGGCCGGGCTCATGGATTCCGGCACGCCCTCGCGGGCGTCCACGCCGCGCGCTTCCGCCAGTTTGTCCTGGTAGGTCTTCCAGCAGGACTGGGCCAGGGACGTCGACCCCGACAGAGGATAGGCCAGGGTGGCCGCCAGTCGCGCGGAGAGGGCCTCCGCGAGCAGGGCGTCGTATCTCTTGGGGTCTGTTTCGCGACGGACATAGGCGATGAAGACCGGAGCCTCCTCGTCGCAAAGGATGATCCCAGCCTGGATTTCCCAATTCCGGATTTCCTCTCCGTCCGCGCCGGTAAGGGCGATTATCCGCAGAAAGTCCGTGGGCAGCACATACCTGTACGCCCATTTCCACAGTGGTGCCGAGGCCCCGGCCGCCAATTCGGCCTGGGCCATGGCGCAGTTCCAGGGATGGGCGCGCAGTACCGCGTCGCGCACCGCTGGCCAGCGGTGGTTGCACAGCCCGGCGGCCTTGGAGTCGTCTCCCATGGACATGATCGCGTCCTCTCCCAGGTCCAGCAGGGCGTTGTTGCAGATTTCGATCACACTCGTTGCCATATGCGTGTTCCTCGCTTGCTAGGGTTGCGGGCATCCCGGCGCGGAAAGCGTATCACGCGTTTTCGCCGGACGGGCCGGGCGGGAGCGAATGGCATGAAAAAGCGTTTGATCGGCAGGGAAAATCAACTTGACAGGGTTCCGGAATTTCAGACCCGAACGCTCCGTTTGCCGCTCGTTGTTGACACGGCTTGCGGGATGTGTTTTGCCCTTTTTCGTGAAAACGGCGTTCAAATGCCCGTGCAAGCGGAGCTGCTGACCGGACTTTCCAGGTGTTTCCCTATTCAAACCGCGAAAACGTCGTTGCCCATTATGAAAGACGTATCTCTCATCGATCTGGTGTGCGGCATCTCCTCCGCCCTTGACTACATTTCCCCGGCAGTGACCGGGCATCACCGCCGGGTGGGCCTGGGGGCGGTCGCGCTGGCCAGTCAGGTGGGCGTCCCTGCGTCTTCCCTGGTGGATCTTCTGCTGGCCGGGCTGATGCACGACATCGGGGCTTTTTCCATGGATTTGGCCCTGGACGGCCTGAAGTTCGACTCGGACCTGAAGGAACACGCCGTCGTCGGATACAGGCTGCTCAAGGATCACCCCTTTCTGGAGCGCGCCTCGCGCATGGTCCTGTACCACCATACGTGCTGGAGCGATTTACGGGTCATCCGCCAGGAGGGGGACAGGGAAACCCTGTTGCTGGCCAACATCATCAATCTGGCCGATCGCGTCGACATCCTGCGCCGGGTGGGGACGTCCTCCCGCGAACGCTGCGAGGTCGAGCAGGCCGTGGCCGGGTTCACCTCGGATCTGTACGCGCCGAGGCTGCTTGAAGCCTTCAGGGAACTGGCCGACGGCGGTCTTTTCTGGCCGTTGGTGGAGGATATGGACAGGCCGGTGCGGGAGATGCTTTCCCGGAACCTGCTCGACGTGCGCATCACTCCGGATGAGCTTATCGACTTTTCGAGCTTCTTCACCCGGATCATCGACTTTCGGAGCCGCCACACGGCCACCCACACGGCGGGCGTGGCCGAGAGCGCGGTCCTGCTGGCCAAGCTGGCGGGCATGAGCGAGCAGGAACAGAAGGCCATGCGGCTTGCCGGCAACCTTCACGACATCGGCAAGCTGGCCGTGCCCACGGCCCTGCTGGACAAGCCGGGAGCTTTGGACAGCGACGAGTACGTCAAGGTCCAGGACCACGCCACGGTGTGCGCCGAGGTCCTGCGCTCCATCTCCGGCCTGGGCGAGGTGGCCGACTGGGCCTGCCAGCATCATGAACGGCTCAACGGCAAGGGGTATCCCCTCGGGTTGACCGCCGATCAGCTTTCTTTGGGGTCCCGGATAATGCAGGTGGCGGACGTGCACACGGCCATCACCGAGGACCGTCCCTACCGCAAGGGGATGGCCCGCGAAAAGGTCGTGACCGTGCTGCGCTCCATGGCGGACAACGGGTTCCTCGACCCGGACATCGTCAATCTCATCATCGAGAACCACGACAGGTTCGACGCAGTTCGAACCATCGTCCAGAGCCGCGCCCTTTCGGAGTTTCGGCGTTTCGCCGAGGCCTCCAGGTAGCCGCCGTTAGGCTTCGGCGAAGATTTCCCCGATTTCGTCCGGGTCGGAAGTCAGCCCCAGGGCGCACATGAGCCGGATGCGGGCCTTGGGTCCGCCCAGCCGTCCGGACAGGATGACGCCCTTGGTATGCAGGTCGGCTCCGCCGCCGGGGTAGCCGTAGATCGGCCACACGCCGCCTTCGATGCATCGGGTGGACAGGACCACCGGAATGCGCCGCTCCAGGCACGCTTCGATTCCCTCGACCATGGCCGGAGGGACATTCCCCGCCCCGAATCCTTCGATGACAACTCCCTTTGCTCCCTCGCTTATTGCGTGATCGAGAGGTTTCCGGTCAATTCCCGTATACGCGGTGATGAGCGGTACGTTGGTCTCGATGGCGTCGAGGGCGAACCTGCGTCTGGGCCTGGGGGTGGAGCGCGGCCTGGCCAGGAGCACGGACTCCCCGGCCACGTAGCCGACAACCCCGGCTTCGCGGGATTCGAAGGCGTCCACGTTGAGCGAGTTGACCTTGACCGCCTCGCGGGCGGCGAAGATGCGGTCGGTCATGAGGATGCACGCCCCGATGCCGGGCGGCAGCGGGAGCAGGCAGGCGCGCACGGTGTTGGCCAGGTTGCGGATGCCGTCGTAGCCCGCCTCGGAGTAGTAGCGCATGGACCCGGTCAGGATGACCGGCTTGTCGGAGTGGATGACCAGGTCGCACATGTAGGCGGTCTCCACCAGGGTGTCCGTGCCGTGCAGGACCACGGCCCCGAGCACGGACTCCTCTTCCAGGGCGGCTTCCACGTCGCGGGCCAGCCGGAACATGTCCTCGGGGGTCATGTGCGGGCTCGGCTTGTCCGACCAGAGCACGGGCCGCAGGGTCACGTCCGCCTCCTGGGGGGAGAGCTGGTTGAGCAGTCCGTCGAAGTTGCCCCCCGGGGCCACGCCTTCCCTGCCTTCCACCGGGGACATTCCGATGGTTCCCCCAGTGAAGAAAACGACTATTTCTGTTTGCTTCGTCATCTCGTTCCGCTTGTTGCGTTTGGTTTTTGGGCGTGACGGCTTACTGCCGTTCCATGGCCGCCTGGATTTTTTCCCGAAGAATCGATTCGTTCACGGCTCCGGTCACGGGCGGCTGCCCTTCGATGATGAAGGTCGGGATGGCGGTCACACCCGCCTCCCGCGCTTGTCTGGACCCATCCTCCACCCGTTGGCCGTAGCGGCGGTCGGCGAGCGCGTCGGTCAGGGCCGTGGCGTCGAGCCCGGAGTTTCCGGCCACATCGAGGATCACGTTCATGTCCCCGATGTTCCGTCCCTCGGTGAAGCAGGCCCGGAACATGCGCTCGTGGAATGCGCGATACCGTCCCGCGTCCCGGGCGAACTCCGCCGCTTCCAGGGCCAGTCGCGAGTTGGACAGCAGGGTCATTTCGGTGAAATGGATGCCGTAGGGCTCGCCCCGCCGGTTGCAGGTCATGGTAACCTGGTCGATGTCGAAGCGGTCGAACAGTTCGTCCATGGGACGTCCCTCGGGCGGGGTGTCCGGGTGGATTTCATGGGGGACCCAGGTGTCCAGGATGTCATAGTCCCGCTTCAGTCGGTCGACAATGCCCGTGCCGATGAAACAGAACGGTCAGACGAAATCGGAGAAAATGGTCATGCGAATGGGCATGGATAATCCTCGGGCTCAAGTTTGCCCCCACTTTACGGTCCGTCAGCGAAAAGTAAAGCGGTTTTACCCGGTCCCGGCCGCGTCCAGAAGGTCCCGGCGCAGGGCGTCGATGCGCTCTTTGTCCAGGAGCCGCCGTCCGTCCTGAGTGCGCACATGGAAGACGTCCGCGGCCCGTCCCTTGATGGTCGTAATCATGGCCAGGTGAATGGACAGGGAGTGGGCGGCCAGGGTGCGGGCCATGTCGAAAAGGAATCCGGTGCGGTCCGTGGCGGCCACCTCCACCACGGTGTAGAAGTCGCTGGCCGCGTTGTCGATGGTCGCCAGCGGCTTGAGCTGCGGGAGGCCCCGGCCCCGGGACAGGGGGGATCTGCCGCGCTCCTCAAGCCGTGCGGCCAGGTCGAGTTTGCCCGTCATGGCGTAGCCGATGGACCTCCCGACCCTGGCCCAGACTTCCTCGATGAACAGGTTCTCGGGTGGTTCGGCCACGGTGAATACGTCCACGGCGGTGCCGTCCTTCCAGGTGAAGATGTCGGCGGCCAGGATGTTCAGCCCATGCAGGGAGAGGGCTCCGGCGATGGTGGCGAAGAGGCGGGGCTGGTCCACGGCCGCGATGGTCAACTGGTAGGTTCCTTCGGCCCAGCCGGGCGCGCCCTCGATCAGGTTGACGCCCTTGCCGCCCACGGCGGACGGCTTGCGCTTGCGGTCTTCGGCTACATCGGCCCATAGCCGTTTGACCAGGCGCAGGTGCCTGGCGATGGCGTCCGGAGTCAGGGCCAGAAACGCGCGCGGCGGCATGGCCCGCAAGGCCGCTTCCACGTATTCCGGGTCCTGGTCCGAGGCAGCGGTGACGACCTCCCGCCTGGCGTCGGCCAGCCTGCGCGCCGCGTCCGGCTCGGCCAGGGGGCCGTGGCGGAGCAGGTTGCGCACCTTGAAATACAGTTCGCCGAGCAAGGAGCGGGTCCAGGCGTTCCAGGCGCGTGGGCCGGTGGCCATGGAGTCGGCCGTGGACAGAAGGTGAAGCATGTCGAGCCTGTCCGTGTTTCCGACCGTGGCGGCCACATCCGCGACCACCCGTTCGTCGGACAGGTCGCGCCGAGTGGCGGTCTTGGGCAGGAGCAGGTGATGTTCCACCAGGAAGGCCACGTCTTCGACGGCCTCCGGGGAGCGGCCGTATCGGGTCAGGGCCTCACGGGCCAGCGCCGCTCCGGCCTTGGAGTGGTCGGGCGCGCCCTTGCCCAGGTCATGGAAGAATCCCGCCAGCACCAGGCGGGCCGGATCGGCCACGCGCGCGGCCAGCTCGCCGGTCCATTGTCCGTCCCCGGCCAGGAAGTCCGAAAGCAGGGCCACGGTGGCCAGGGTGTGCCGGCCCACCGGATGGACGTGGTAGTCGTTGAATTGGATAAGGTGTTCCACCTCGGCGAACGCGGGGAACAGGGCGGGCAGGAGCCGGGTTTCGATGAGCCCTTCGCAGGCGGTCCGGCAGTGCGGGGCCATGAATATCTCGACCAGGATGGACAGGGTCTCGGTACGGCCCGCCAGCCCGGCCGCGAACCGCTCCGGGTCGTGCCGGACGATGCGCCGCGCGCCCCAGGTCAGGGGCAGACCCGTGCGCGCGGACTCCAGGAACGCGCCGAGCACGTTGTCCGGGGCGGCCTCGGACTGCCTCTTGAAGCGGATGCCCTCCGGCTCGGCCTCCAGGTTACGGATGGCCAGTTCGGGCAGCGGCCCGGTCCGTGCCGGGAACGCCTCCCGGAACAGGGCTTCGCGCATGGCCTTGATGCGGGTCATGGCCTGGTGCAGCCGGGAGAGGAAAAATTCGACGGCCAAGCCCGTGTCGCCGGGCGAGGCGGTTCGCGGGGCGAACCCCATGAGCCGTGCCGTGGGAGGTTGCAGGTCGAAGAAAAGACGGTCGGTTTTGCGTCCGGCGGCCAGGTGCAGGGCCGTGCGCACGCGGTTGAGGAACGCCTGATCCTCGCGCAGCCGGGCCAGTTCCTCGGGAAGAAAGATGGGGTCGCGGCCCATGATGTTGAGCGTCCGGGTCAGCCAGACCACCTGCTGGCCGTCGCGCAGGCCGCCAAGCCCGTTCTTCAGCTCGGGTTCGAGCAGGGCCGAGGCGTCGCCGTACTGGACCGCGCGGGTCTCGTTGTGATCGCGCAGGGCCGAGGCGAAGGTTGCGCCTGTTTTTTTCAGGACCTTGGCGTCGAAGGCCGTCCTGAACGCCTCGAAGACTCCGGCTTCTCCGGCCAGGGGGCGGGCGTCCATGAGCGAAGCCAGGACCTGAAAATCCTTGCGCGACAGGGACACGCAGTCGGCCACTGTGCGAACGCCGTGGCCCAGGTCCAGGCCGAGGTCCCACAGGGGGAAAAGCAGGGTCTTGATGAAGGCGTCCGCTCCGGACGGGATACGGCGCTTGAAGAGCAGGACCACGTCGATATCCGAGCCGGGGCACAGTCGCCCCCGGCCGTATCCGCCCACGGCGGCCAGGGCGAAGTCGAACCGTTGCGGCCCGGCCTCGCGCACGCGGGCCTCGAAATATCTGTCCACCAGATGGGTGTTTTCCCAGGCAAAGCCGCCCACAGCCCCGGCCTTGGCCCGCGTCCACAGGTCGGCCCTGGCCTGTTTCAGCCTGCGGGCGGATTCTGGAAGTAGGCTGTCCGGCTGCATCTGGCGGCTCCTGGTTGTCCGGCGGATGGGGAAAGGAGGTGGCGGCCGGGAGCCTTTCCTTCTCCCGGCCGCCGTCAGCCCGGTAGGGCTGGGGAATGCTCGGGCGGAGCGCAGGGACTCTCTTTCCTCGCAGGCCCGGCAGGCCCCGGCCCGGGCGAACCCGGGCCGGAGGTGTTCTTTTGATTGCGAGGGGGCTAGATGGCTTCCTCGCCGGTTTCGCCGGTACGGATGCGCACCACCTCGTCCACGGTGGAAACGAATATCTTGCCGTCGCCCACCTCGCCGGTATGGGCCGCCTTGCGGGCAGCCTCCACCACTTCGGGGGCGAAGTCGTCTTCGACCACGGCTTC
The DNA here is from genome assembly GCF_021353295.2 of Pseudodesulfovibrio thermohalotolerans. Taxonomy (NCBI): domain Bacteria; kingdom Pseudomonadati; phylum Thermodesulfobacteriota; class Desulfovibrionia; order Desulfovibrionales; family Desulfovibrionaceae; genus Pseudodesulfovibrio; species Pseudodesulfovibrio thermohalotolerans. Next base: position 3,762,565 of record NZ_CP120635.1, read on the forward strand.
AATCTTGATCTTGGGAACGAAATCCACCTGGTATTCCGCGCCCCGGTACACTTCCTTGTGGCCGCCCTGGCGGCCGAAACCCTTGACCTCGCTGACTGTCATGCCTTTCACGCCGATGGCGGAGAGGGCGCTCTTGACTTCGTCGAGCTTGAAGGTCCGGGTGATGATTTCGATCTTCTTCATGTCGATGTCTCCTTGACTACCACTGATATCCGGTCTCGGAATGCTCGGCAATGTCCATGCCCTTGTCCTGTTCCTCGTCGCTCGCCCTCAGTCCGATGGTGGCGTCCACCACCTTGAAGATGATGAAGGTCATGGCGAAGCAGAAGGCCCAGGTGGCCACCACGGAGACGAACTGGACCCACAACTGATGCGCGTTGCCCGCGATGAGCCCTTCGGCGTTCACCGTGGCCAGCAGGCCGGTGGCCAGGGCTCCGTAGGTGCCGCCCAGGCCGTGGATGCCGACCACGTCCAGGGCGTCGTCATAACCGAATTTGTTCTTGAGCATGATGCCGCCGTAGCAGATGACGCCCGCGCCCAGGCCGAGGGCGATGGCCCACATGGGGGTGACGAAGCCCGCTGCCGGGGTGATGGCAACCAGTCCGGCGACCGCGCCGGAGGCCGCGCCCAGGGTGGTCGCCTTGCCGCCGTGAAGCCATTCCGCGATGATCCAGGACAGGGCCGCGGCGGCCGTGGCCATGTGCGTGGTCACGAACGCGTTGGCGGCCGCGCCGTCGGCGGCCAGGGCGGACCCGGCGTTGAAGCCGAACCAGCCGAACCAGAGGATGGCCGCGCCCAGGATGGTCATGGGCAGGTTGTGCGGGATGAAGGCCGTGGAGCCGTGTCCCTTGCGTTTCCCGATGAGTATGGCGCAGCACAGGGCGGCCGCGCCGGAGCTCATGTGGACAACGGCTCCGCCGGCGAAGTCGAGCGCGCCCATCGCGCCCATCCAGCCGCCGCCCCAGACCCAGTGGCACATGGGGGCGTAGACAAGGATGAGCCACAGGGCGGAGAAGATCATGAATCCGCCGAACTTCATGCGCTCGGCAAAGGCTCCGGTGATGAGCGCGGGGGTGATGACCGCGAACATGCACTGAAAGATCATGAACGTCAGGTGGGGCAGGTTTTCGGCAGGGGAGCCTGCGTTGGTCATGCCCACGCCCTTGAGGAAGATGAAGTCGAGCCCGCCGATGAGCCCGCCGATGTCGGAACCGAAGGACAGGGTGTAGCCTATGACGGCCCAGAGCACGGACATGAGCCCGAGCATGATGAAAGACTGCATTATGGTTGCCAGAACGTTTTTCGAGCGGACCAGCCCGCCGTAAAACAGCGCCAGCCCGGGGGTCATGAACATGACCAGGGCAGCGCAGACCAGTATAAAGGCGTTGTCGGTGAAATTCATTGTTCAACCCTCCAGACGCCGACTATGCAAAAGGGGGGCCAAATAAAAACACCGTGATTTGGGCGACATCTACAGAAAAGTATTTTTTGTCCTTAACAAAAGTGGCAAATTTGGTAAAAATTTTTCAAAAATGTTAAAAAGATGTAGGCAGTCGTCGCTTCTCGCGAGATGGGGCCGATCCGGGCCGGTTTGACCGGGGACAACCAAAACCGTAGGGTTGATTCGCCGGGACCTGTCGCGGATTCGCGATCTCGGGAGGTTTGGACATGAACATGAGAACCAAGAGCGCGCTGGTGGTGACCGTCGGACTGCTCCTGCTGTTCGCCGTGATGTTCACCATGGACTACACGGGCAGATACGTGAGCGACCGTTTCTTCGCGGCCGTGGAAGCGGCCCCGGCCGGGTCGGACAGAACGTATTCCCTGGACGCCTTCATGGAGTATTACGATTGGGATTCCGTGTGCGTGGTTTTGCCTGGCGCGGAGCACGCCTTCTCAACCATTCTTGGGCGGACCTATGTGCCCAAGGGCGCGAAGGACGGGGCCTGGAGCCTGGTTTTCATCAAGGCGGGCGCGGTCAATGCCGAGATAACCGTGGACCCGGACGTCCTCGGGCCGCCCAATCCCCAGGATGATCCCTGCTTCGACCGCTGGGGAGCCGTCTTCACCTTGGCCCGTGACGAGCGGGACAGGCCGAAAATGATCTTTGTCGGACACTAGAATATGTCGAATCACGCACTGAAAAACGCCGCCGACGTCTTGAAAAACGCCCGTTGCGCCATGGCCTTCACCGGCGCGGGCATCTCCGTTGAATCGGGTATCCCGCCGTTTCGCGGGCCGGGCGGCGTGTGGTCCAAGTACGACCCGGACAAGTTCGAAAAGGGATATTTCAAGCGCCATCCCGAAGAGGTTTGGCCCCTGCTCAAGGAAATCTTCTTTGACATGATCGGCCGGGCAAAGCCCAACCCCGCGCATCTCGCCCTGGCCGAACTGGAAAGCGCCGGGAAACTCGTCGGTATCGTCACCCAGAACATCGACTCCCTGCATCAGGCCGCGGGCAGCCGGACGGTCCACGAATACCACGGCTCCACCCGGCGGATGCAGTGCCTCTCCTGTCGGACCTTCTTCGACTCCTCGGCCATCTCGCTGGACAAACTGCCGCCGCCATGCCCTGTCTGCGGCGGCCTGCTCAAGCCGGACGTCGTCTTCTTCGGCGAAGGCATCCCCTCCGACGTTCACGTGGCCTCCGTCGAACTGGCCGCGCAGGCGGATGTCTGCATCGTCATCGGTACGGGCGGCGAGGTCGCTCCTGCCGGACGCATCCCCCATGTGGTCAAGAATCACGGCGGCACCATCATCGAAATCAACCTCAGGGATACGGCCTATACCTATAACACCACCGACTACTTCCTCGAAGGCAAAGCCGGAATCCGAACCCCGGAACTGGTCCGCGCCGTGCTCGGATAGACGCGAGCCGCTCATGCGGCGCTGAGGGTGAAGCCAGATAGGGAAGCCGCCTTCGGCGGGATTTTCGGATGACTTCGCCTCCGGCGGCCAAAGGGTCATAACCCTTTGGAAACCCTTTCGCGCCTTCGGCTAAATTCATATGAAAGGATCGCTTCCATCGATTGCGATGAGCCTGAATGCCATTCTGTTGAACCTGTTTCGCCCCGCAGGGGCGACGATCGGGATGCAAGGGGGGCGTGCCCCTTGCCCGCCGGAGGCGAAATCACCTGACCAATCCCGCCGAAGGCGGCATCAAAACCTGCCTTCCCCTTCACGCATAGGGCCGTCAGGACTGCATCCGTCCGATGAGTTCGTTGAGAGATCCTGCCAGGGAGGACAGCCGGTCCAGGGCGGTGCGTGCTTCGGTCATGGACCGGGCGGTTTCGCTGGAGATGGCGGTTATTTCCTCTGTGGCTCTGGTGACCTGTTCGCTGGTGGCGGATTGTTCTTCGGCCGCTGTGGCGATGGAGCGCATCTGGTCGGCGGCCCGGATAACACTTTGCTGGATATTCTCGATGGATTGTCCGGCTCGTCCTGCGAGTTCGGTGGATTCGCGGATCGCGGCCACGGCGAGTTCTGTGGCGGTGACGTTTTCGCGGGTGCCGGTGCGGATGGACTGGATGGCTTTGTCCACCTCACTGGTGGCGGTCATGGTCTTTTCGGCCAGTTTGCGGACCTCGTCGGCCACAACGGAGAATCCGCGTCCGGCGTCGCCCGCGCGGGCCGCTTCGATGGCCGCGTTGAGCGCGAGCAGGTTGGTCTGGTCCGCGATGTCGTCGATGACCTGCATGATCGCGCCGATATCCTTGGTCTGTCGGTCCAGGTGGTCCATGGATTCCTTCAGGGCTTCGGATTGGACGCCCACGCCCCGGATGGCTTCGACCACTTGGTGGACGAGGCCCGAGCCTTCCTCGGCGAGGTCACGCATTTCCTCGGCGTTGCCGGAGGCGTCGGAGGCGTTGCGGGCCACTTCGAGGACGGTGGCGTTCATCTGTTCCATGGCCGTGGCGGTTTCGCCCGCCCGGTCGCGTTGGATGTCCGAGCCCCGGCTCGCTTCGTCCACCTTGGTTGCCAATGTGGCGGACGCGTCGTCCAGGTCCCCGGCGATGGCCTCGGCTTCGCGGGCCGCTTCGGCGATAAGTTCGTGCTGGTGCCGGGCTTCGGCTTCGCTTTTCTTGATTTCCGTGGTTTCGGTGAGGATGGTGAACGCGCCCACGAGGTTGCCGTCCAGGTCCTTGATGGGCGAAATGTCCACGAGCAGGTGGTAGGGACGGCCCTTGCGGCCCTTACCCTCGGTGGCCTGTCCGGTAATGACCTTGTCCTCGTTCATGCAGGTGCCGAGCATGGTCGGGCGCGAGCGGTCTCCGTAGACGAATTCGGACATGTGCATACCGATGAAGTCGGACGGCGGCGCGTCGATCTGCAACAGGTCCAGTTCGGCCTGGTTCAGGAAGGTGATGATCTCGTTGGTGTCCACCACCACACAGGGTTGGGTCAGGCTGGTCAGCAGCCCCTGGGCCATGCCCAGTTTGGTCTTGAGTTCGCCGGTCATGTTCCTGACCGCGTCGATGGTCTCGCTGATGGCGTCCCGGGCCGGGTATTCGATGGCCGCGTTGTAGTTTCCCGCCGCAACTTCGTGGGTGTAGGCCGAGAGCTGCCGCAGGGGTTTGAGGAGGGTCCGCACCAGCACGAAGCTGCCAGCAAGGGCACCGGCGATTCCGGCGGCCACGATGAGCGCGGCCACGAGCAGGATTCGGTTTTTGACCGCGTCCAGGGCCTCGGGAGCCACGTTCAGCCCGCCGATGGTGTTGTCGACCATGAGGATGATGCCGCCCGCCAGGAAGATGGCGGTCAGGGCGACCATGCTTACCACGCCGAGGATGAGCTTGACGCGGAAGGGAACTTTCTTGGAATCGATCATGCCTCGTCCTCCGGATTGCGGGCTCCGAGGCGGACGGCCCCGGCGCGGGCATTTGTCTGGATAATCTCTAGATTTTGTACGAGGGTCACTCGATTCTGTCAATACGGGCCGTTTCGGGCCTAGAAGAGGATCGCGCCGATTCCGGCCCCGGCCAGGACCACCCAGAGGATGTCCACGCCCTTGCGCAGGGCGATGAACGCAGCCGCGGCGAAGATCGCCTGGGCGGCGGTCCATTGGATGGACAGTCCGAAACGGACGGCCACGGCGGCCATGAGGCCCACCAGGGAGATGAGGCTGCCTTTGAGGACCCGTCGGGCCAGGGGCGATGTCACCAGCCGGTCGGCGAACGGAGTGGCGGCGCACAGGATGATGAGCGAGGGCGAGAACACGGTCAGGGCCGCCACCAGCGCGCCGGTCATGCCGGACACGGCGTAGCCCACGAAGGCTCCGGTCATGACGATGGGGCCGGGCGTGACCTGTCCGAGGGCGATGCCGTCCATGAACATGGGTTCGGTCAGCCAACCGCGCACTTCGACCACCTCGTGGAGCATGAGGGGCACGGATACGTAGCCGCCGCCAAAGGCGAAGCAGTCGATTTTTATCATGAGCAGGCCGAGCCGGAACAGCTCGGGATCGACGGCGTAGAGCACGCCCATGAAGGCGAGCAGGCCCGCCAGCAGCAGTCCCGCGAAACGCAGGGGACCACGGCCGGTCCGGCCATTGGGCGGAGCCATGCCGCCCTGTTCGTCGCGGAGCAGGAACAGGGCCAGGACACAGACCACGGCCAGGGCCAGGATCGGATTGCCCTTGAAGCCGAGCCAGACACCGGCCAGACAGGCCAGCAGCTTGGAGGCGAGGGTGTTCAGGTAGCGGCGGGCGAAGTTAATGGCAGCGTGAAGGATCAGGGCCACGATGACGAGTTGCAGGCCGGTGAAGGCCGCGGTCACGGCGGCCACGTCCCTGGCGGAAAAGTAGAGTGCGGTCAGGCCGAGCATGAGCAGGAAGGCGGGCAGGCCGAATCCCGTGTAGGCGGCGAGCGCTCCCACGCCGCCGCGCGCCCGCAGACCCACGTAGGCGGCCACCTGCATGGCGGTGGCGCCGGGCAGGAGTTGGGTGAGCGACATGCCCAGCGAAAAGGTCGGTTCGTCGAGCCAGCCTTTGCGTTCCACGGCCATGGCGCGGATGTAGGGGACCATGGCGGGACCGCCGAAAGCGGTCAGTCCGAGCCGGAGAAAGGCGAGAAAGATGTTTGTCAGTGAAGGCCGGTTCATGGCGTCCTAATCGCCGAAGGCGAGGCGATTGATGATGGAGTTGGATACGAGCATACCGTTCTTGGTCAGCCGGAGTCTGCCCCCGGATATGCGCACCAGGTTTTCGCGGTGCAAGGTGCTTATGAGCTGCTCCTGCTTCTTGACCAGGTCGAAGCCCGTGCGCTTGCGGTATTCCTTCAAGTCCAGCCCCTTGCTTGTACGCAGGCTGAGCATGACCAGCTCGGTGAGCAGGGCGTCGTCGGTCAGCTCCTCGAAATCGTTGCCCACCAGTTCGCCGCGCACGTAGGCGTCGTATTCGTCCATGTAGCGCGGCACCGTGAACCGTCTGCGTCCCAGGGTGGACACCGCCGACGGTCCCAGTCCCAGGTAGTCCGAGCCGTCCCAGTACCCGGAGTTGTGTACCGACATGAATCCCATGCGCGCGAAATTCGACACCTCGTAGTGGAGGTAGCCCATGGATTCCAGGAATTCGGCCCCGTAGACGAACATGCGGCCCTGTTCCTGTTCGGGGGGCAGGATAAGGTCGCCGCCCGGTCCGCATCGCCGGGCCATGACGGTGCCTTCCTCCAGGGTCAGGTTGTAGGCGGAAATATGTTCCGGCCGCATGTCGGACACGACCTTGAGCTGGTCGAGCCAGGCCTTGAGCTTCTGGCCCGGCAGTCCCCATATGAGGTCCAGGCCGATGTTGCCGAATCCGGCCCTGCGCGCCTGGTCGAAGGATTGGTGCGCCATGCCCGCCGAGTGCGGGCGGCCCATCATCTGAAGGTCTTCGTCCTTGAGGCTCTGCACGCCCAGTGAAAGCCTGTTGAAGCCCATGTTCAGCAGTCCCCGGAAGTAGCTGACGTCATGGGCCGAGTCCGGGTTGGCCTCGATGGTCGTCTCGATCCCGGGATTGACGATGAACGCCTTGTTCAACGCTTCCATGATTTGGTCGAGCCCGGCCAGGGGAATTATGGACGGGGTGCCGCCGCCGAAATAGATGGTGCGCAGCAAGGGCCGTTGCAGCCGCCGTCCCCACAGCTCGATCTCCTTGAGCAGCAGCGAAAGGTACCAGGCGAAGGTGGTCTGGTCGAAGGTCTGAGAGTGAAAGGAGCAGTAGTGGCACCGGGAGCGGCAGAACGGCACATGGATGTAGAGCAGCAGCCCCTTGTTGCCGGTCGCGCTCCGGGCCGGCGCGGTTCCGGTTCCGGGAAAGGCCGGTCTTACGGGAGTATTCTTGTCGTGTATCCTGCCCATGCTCACCTCTTCCGGCGGCTAGAAAAGATCACAAGCGCTCCGGCGATCAGATACGCGGCCGCCGCGAATCCGATCAGCGCCACGCCGGGCGCGTTCGTCAGGCTCGACCAGCCGAGGAGCAACGCCCCGGCCGCCTCGTAAAGCATCAGCACGGTTATGGCCCAGATGGAGATGAGCCGTCCCGCGAGGGCGAACGCGGCGATGATTCCATAGACCAGCAGGGCCAGGATACCGATGCCCCAGGTCTCGGCCGACCCTTGGGCCAATCCGTTGACCAACACCGCGGCGGCCTTGAGCAGCAGGAAGCCGATGAGTACGTGTTTGCGCGTCAGCAGAAATCGGAGCAGCGCACCCATGCCTAGTCCATCAGCTCCCGCTTGTACCGCTCGTTCTCGCTGTACAGGCAGCCGCAATATTGCTGGCGGTATATCTCCCACGCCTTGGAGGTCTCGATGCCCTCTTTCCATCCCTCGCGGAAGTCGTGGTACAGGAACTTCGTTTTGGCCGATTCCAAGTCCCGTCCCAGGGCCGCGATCTCGTCGTGCTTCTGGTATTTGGAATAGAGCAGGGTGGTGGTGAAGAAATCGAACCCGCCCCGCTTGGCGATTTGCGAAGTGCGTTCCAGACGCATGGCGTAGCAATGAAAACACCTGTTGTTTTCCCGGTGCGCCACGGCCCGGAACCATTCCTGCGGGCGGTACTCGTTGTCCTTGACGATGATCTTGACGCCCATCTTTTCGGCCACGGCCAGGCATCCGTCCCGCCGTTTTACGTATTCCATGAGCGGGTGGATGTTCGGGTTGTAGAACAGCCCCGTGACCTCGTGTCCGGTGTCCAGCAGGGTCTTCAGCGTGGTGATCGAGCACGGTCCACAACAGATATGCAGCAATACTTTCGACATTTGACGATATTTTGAGCCCATTTCCCGTGGTTTGTAAAGAAAATGCCGTTGTTCCTCCCCTTCGGAGCCCGGCGGCGGCGAACCGGGCCGGGCGTCGCCCGGTTGTTCTTTTCTCCTCTCCGTCTCCATGGTAGCCTGTTCGAAAAACGTAAAAGGAAAGGACATTCATGGCGAAATACACCGGCATCAACCATCTGGCCATGGTCACAGGAGACATGGACGCGACCATCCGTTTCTGGCGGGATTTGCTCGGGATGCGGCTGGTGGTCGGCCTCGGGCATCCCGGCTACCGTCATTATTTCTTCGAGATAGCCGAAAACGATATGATCGCCTTTTTTGAGTGGCCCGGCGTGGAGCGGCTCGACGAGCGCGACCACGGGTTCCCGGTCAAGGGCAAGGTGGCCTTTGACCACATCTCCTTCGGCGTGTCCTGCGAGGACGACCTGTGGGAGATCAAGGACAAGCTCGAAGCCGCGGACGTCTGGTGTTCCGAGGTGGTGGACCACGGCTTCATCCACTCCATCTACGCCTTTGATCCCAACAACATCCCCATCGAGTTCAGCGCGACGGTGCCGGGCGTGGACATCCGCGAAACCCCGGTGATGACCGATTCCCAGCCGAGCCGGGAGGCCCTCAAGGGGGCGGAGCCGCAGTCCGGCGTCTGGCCCGATGTGGCCGAGCCCACGCCGGACCGGGACAAGGCCGTGTATGAAGGCGAGGGCCACCGGATCGTCGAGGCCCTGGAAAAACTCAAGCGCGGGGAGTAGCCGGGGAGTGGCGGGCTTTCCGCTGGCAAAGCGGCGTGAAATGGCCTAGACGGGTACTTCAAGGAGAAACCGTGCCCAGACCCGTTGCCCGCATTCCGTTTCATGCCCCCTGCCGCCACGCCGCCTTTGTCCGGCGCATAAAGAGGTTCACCGTTGAGGCCGAGGCCTTGGACGGCCCGGACAGGGGCGCCACCCTGATGGCCCACACCAACAACACCGGCTCCATGCTCGGCCTGCTTCGGCAAGGCGGCACGGCCCTGCTTTCGCCCGCCGCCAACCCGAACCGCAAGCTCAAGTATACCCTGGAGGGGCTCTCTCTTGCCGGGGCCATGGTCGGTGTGAATACGCTCACGCCCAACCGCATGTTATACGCCGCCTGGCAGTGCGGGGCCATGCCCGAGATGGACGGCTACGAGCATTTTCAGAAAGAGGCCAAGGTGGGGCACAGCCGTTTGGACGCGCATCTGACCGGCGGTCGCGGCGACCTGTGGGTGGAGTGCAAGAACGTGACTCTGGTCGAGGACGACGTGGCCCGTTTCCCGGACGCCGTCACCGAGCGTGGCCAGAAGCACCTGCGCGAGCTCATGGAACTGGCCGCCGAAGGGGCGCGGGTGGCCCTGTTCTTTCTGATCCAGCGGCCGGACGGCCGCTGTTTCGGCCCGGCGGATTTTATCGATCCCGTATATGCCGAACTGTTTTACGAAGCCCTGGACGCCGGAGTGGAGGCCTGGCCCTACGTGGCCGATGTGGACGAGAACGGCATCACCCTGGGCCGCAGGCTTCAGGTGGTGGCCCCGTGAGCGCGCTGCTGGTCGGAGCGGTGCTCATCAGTTTTTCCTCGGTCATGGTGGTCCTGGCCGGGTTGCCGCCGGAAGTGACCGGGTTCTACCGGCTGACCGGGGGCGGGCTGGCCATGCTGGCCCTGCTGGTCCGGATGGGCAAGATCAGGTTCTTCACCCCCGACGTCATCAAGTGGGGAACCGTGGCCGCCGTGTTCTTTGCCGGGGATTTCATCTTCTGGCACCGTTCCATCGCCTACGTGGGGCCGGGACTGTCCACCATGCTCGCCAATTTTCAGGTTATCCCCCTGGCCGTTGTTTCGGCCCTGTTCTTCAAGGAGCGCCTGCCGGGACGCATGTTCGCGGCCATCCCGCTGGCTTTGGCCGGACTCTATCTCATGGTCGGCGTGAGCTGGAGCGGATTCGCCTCCGACTACAGGCTGGGCGTGTTTTTCGGACTGCTTACGGCCTGCTTCTACGCCCTGTACATGCTCTCGCTCAAGTACGCCCTGGCCCGCGACAGGATGGACTCCCTGGTTCTGGCTTCGGCCGCAGCGATCGCCACGGGCCTGATGCTTGGCGTGCTGGCTCTGGCCGAGGGCCAGTCCTTCGTCATCCCGTCGCTCAAGTCGCTGGCCGCCATCTCCGCCCTGGCGTTCATCTGCCACGCCGTGGGCTGGTTCCTCATCACCCGGGGCATCCAGACCGTGCGCGGGGCTCTGGTCGGGCTCATACTTCTCTTGCAGCCCACGCTGTCCTTTGTCTGGGACATCCTCTTCTTCGGCAAGCCGGTGAACCCGGTGGAGCTGTCCGGCGTGGCCCTGGCCTTGGTCGGCATCTACATCGGCTCCAACGCGAAGATGGGCCGACGCCGAACCGCGTCCCCGCGATCGTGACTCCGCGTCGCGAAGCGCGTCTTTTCAAGCCCATGAAAAAGCCCCGGACCATCATGGTTCCGGGGCCTTTTCGGGTCAGTTCTTTTTCTGGAGGCAGACCTTTTTGCCTTCTTCTAGCTCGCGTTCGCGCTTGCGCATTTCGCGGCGCAGTTCCGCTTCGGCGTAGCGGCGTTTGGCGGTTTCGGTTTCGAGCCTGAGAGGCGGGACCTCGGTGGGTTTTCCGTTGTCGTCGAGGGCCACGTAGGTCAGGTAGGCGGAGTTGGTGTGGCGCACCTCGCCGGTACGGAGGTTCTCGGCCTCCACGCGCACGCCGATCTCCATGGAGGTGCGGCCCACGTGGTTGAGGCTGGCCTTGAAGGTGAGCAGTTCGCCCATGTAGGCGGGCTGTTTGAAGGCCATGCGGTCGATGGACACGGTCACGGTGTTGTGCCGGGAATGTCGTTTCGCCACCACGCCGCCCGTGGTGTCCACGTGCTTGAGTATGACGCCGCCGTGCAGGTTGCCTGCGGGGTTGGCGTCCTGGGGCAGGACGAGGTGGGTCATGATTACCTCGGATTCTGCTGCGGTTTTCGCTTTCATATCAATCCTCTTTGGATTTTCCATAATGTACTCGGGCCTCCCAGACCAGTTTTCCGATTTTTCGGCCCAGATCGGCCTGGCGCGTCTTCATGAGCGCCTCGGCCGCCTCCCGATTGCCCTGCCGTTTGAGCAGGGTGGCTGATTCGAGATCACGCAGGTGATTCTCGCATTCCCGAATCATACCGGAAAGGTTGAGGGTTTCCAATTCCTTGGGCACGCGGACGCTGCGAACTTTCTTGCTCATGGCTCCACCCCCGGGAGGTTTTCATTGCGTCATTCAAAGTGATGACAGAGCGCGGCTTGCCGGTCAAGACCCGTATTGTCCGGGCCTTACGGCCGAATGCGGGGTGACATCCAAAGGAATATGGCGGTATGGTGCGGCCGGAAGGTCCTGAACCCACGGCTCGGCCACAGACACGGGAGTTCTCATGGCAACCACCGAACATCCAACCGGCAAGCGGTTGGCGGCTCTTTCCCTGGCCGCCATGGGCGTGGTCTTCGGCGATATCGGCACCAGCCCCCTGTACGCCCTGCGCGAATGCTTTCACGGCGAATACGGCATCGCGGTCAGCCCGGAGAATGTGCTGGGCGTCCTGTCCCTGATCTTCTGGACCCTGATGCTCATCGTGTCCTTCAAGTATCTGACCATGGTCCTGCGCGCCGACCACGATGGGGAAGGCGGGGTTCTCGCCCTGACCACCCTTGTCCGGCCGCGCCGGGAGCACATGACCAGACGGGCATGGTTCCTGGTCGTGATCGGGCTGTTCGCGGCCTGCCTGCTCTACGGCGACGGCATGATAACCCCGGCTATTTCGGTCCTGAGCGCGGTGGAGGGACTGGGGCTCGTCACGCCCCTGTTCAAACCGTATGTCCTGCACATCACCCTGACCATTCTTATAGGCCTGTTTTTGTTGCAGCACCACGGCACCGCCCGTGTCGGCACCCTGTTCGGGCCGGTCATCCTGGCCTGGATGACCTGTCTGGCCCTTATCGGTCTGAATCAGGTGGTCCGGAATCCCGGCGTGCTCGTCGCCGTTTCTCCCTGGCACGGTCTGCATTTCCTCCTGGCAAACAAGCTCCACGGGTTCGTTGTTCTGGGCGCGGTTTTTCTGGTGGCCACCGGAGCCGAGGCCATCTATGCGGACCTGGGCCACTTCGGCCGCCGCCCCATCCGGCTGACCTGGTTCCTCGTGGCCCTGCCCGCCCTGCTGCTCAATTATTTCGGGCAGGGGGCGCATCTGCTGGCCGTTCCCGGGGACGCCTACCATCCGTTTTACGCCATTGTGCCGCAATGGGGGATCATTCCCATGGTAGGGCTCGCAACTATGGCCACCATCGTGGCCTCTCAGGCGGTCATCACCGGGGCCTTTTCCCTGACTTCGCAGGCGGTGCAGTTGGGCTACCTGCCCAGGCTGCGCGTCGAGCACACCTCTGCCTCGCACATGGGCCAGATCTACGTGGCCCCGGTCAACTGGCTGCTCATGATCTGCACCGTGGGCCTGGTCTTGGGGTTCCGGACTTCCAGCAAGCTGGCCGCAGCCTACGGCGTGGCCGTCACGGCCAGTATGCTTGTTACCGCCACCCTGTTTTATTTCGTCATGCGCAATCAATGGAAATGGAAGCTGCCCGTCGTTGTTCTGGTCACGGGACTGTTCCTTACCGTGGACTTCTCCTTTTTCGCCGCCAACATGACCAAGATCACCCATGGCGCGTGGTTTCCGCTGGTCATCGCCCTGCTTATCCTGGGCGTCATGCTTACCTGGGAGCGGGGCGGGGAGATTCTGGCCGAGCGGGCCCGGGGGCTGACCCGGCCCCTGGAAGGATTTTTGTCGGAAATAGCGGACGCGCCGCCCAGGCGCGTTCCGGGTCAGGCCGTGTTCCTGACCCGCAGCCACAATACCGTGCCCGTGGCCATGATTCAGAACCTGCGCCATAACATGGTCCTTCACTCGGAGGTCTATTTCCTCAACATCCGCACCGAGCAGATTCCCCGCGTGCCCAACTTCGAGAAAATCGAGGTGGAGCGGTTCGGCTCGGGCATCCAGCGCGTCATCGCCCATTTCGGTTATATGGAAAGTCCCACTGTGGACGTCATTTTCTCCCTGTGCCGCGACAAGGGGGTGGACCTGGATATCGACAGGGCCAGTTTCTTCCTCGGCCGCGAAAAGCTGACCGTGGGCCCATCGCCAGCCATGAGCCGCTGGCGTTCCAATCTCTACCGCTTTTTGGCCCGAAACGGCATGGACCCGGCCTCCTTCTTCAACATCCCCGCCAACCAGGTCATCGAAGTCGGAGCCCGGCTGGAGATATGACCTGACGTTGGGACGTTTCACGATCCGTTTGACGGCAAAATATGGGAATGGCCCTTCTCTTCGTCCAACCTGCTGAAGGCGGCATAAAAAGTTTGGGAAAATGAGGGGATGGGGGGCCGGGGAAGGCGCGAAAAACAAGAAAGGCGCGCCCCCGTTGCGGGGGCGCGCCTTGTGTCGTTGTATCGGACCGGCGCGGCGTTACATGACGCGGCAGCCGTCTTCGGTGACGAGCACCTGGTATTCCCAGCGGATGCCGCCCCAGCTGGGGTCGTAGAGGCCGGGCTCGACGGTGACGACCATGCCGGGTGCGAGTTCGCCCTGGCCCACTCGGGAGAGGGAGGGCGGCTCGTGGGTTTCCAGGCCGACGCCGTGTCCCAGGCCGTGGGTGAACATGGCTTCCACTCCGTCCTTTTCGAAGACGGCGTAGGCGGCCCTGTAGGCTTCCACGCAGGAGAGGCCCGGACGGATGATGTCGATGGCCGCGGATTGGGCGGCGCGTACCTGGTCCATGGTCTTGCGGAAGCGGTCGGACTGCTTGTCGCCCACCCAGAAGGTCCGGGTCTGGTCGGAGTTGTAGTCGTGCAGCCTGCATCCGGTGTCGATGAGAACCATGTCGTTTTCACGCAGGAGGGTATCGCCGGGGATGCAGTGGGGCAGGGCCGCGTTGGGGCCGACGCCGACGATGGTCGAGAAGGCCAGTCCCTGGGCACCGTGCTCACGGAAGAATTTTTCCACCAGCCAGGCTATTTCCTTTTCGGAGCGGCCGGGGATGAGCTCGCCTTCGATGTATTCGAACAGCTCGTGGTTGAGGCGCATGGAATCGTCCATGCGTCGGATTTCGTCCTCGTCCTTGATGATCCTCAGGGATTCGACGATGTTGTCCGTGGGGATGAGGGCGAATTCCTCGGACAGCTTGTCGTAGTCGAACAGGTGCAGGGCCTTGGGTTCGAAGCCCATGGCGGTTACGCCGCGGCCTTTGAGGAAGTCCGCGACTTCCTTGTGCTTGCGTGCGGCGTAGATGCAGAGTTTGCTCTCGTCCCAGACCTGCCGGGCGGCGTCCAGGTAGCGGGGGTCGGTGAACAGGTAGTCGTCGCCTTCGGTGACCACGAGCCAGCCGGACGATTCGTTGCACTGGGCGTCATGCAGCTCGAAGCCGCTGAGGTAGTACCGATTGGCCGCCAGCGACACGAGCATGGCGGACAGGCCGCGGGCGTGCATTTCGCTCTTGAGGGCCACGCGACGTTTTTCGAAAAAGGATTTGTCCATGATGTCCTAATCCAGTGTGTAGGTTTTCTCGGGAGTGCCGACGACCATACGCTCGGCCCATTCCACGCCCTGCATGACCGAGTGATCCATGTTGGAGACCTCGTATTTCCAGCCGCCGAAGCGGCCGCGGGAGTGGATGCCCAGGGCTTCCAGGCCCGGTTGCAGGATGCGGAGCGCGCCGTCGCGTTCAAGGCACGGCACGGGATAGCCGTAGTCCACGGCGATCTCCCAGCGGGTAAGGATGTCCTTCATCCTTTCCCCGCGCAACAGGGAATTGTTTATCAGACCCTGCACCGTGCGGTCCATTAATTCATGGACGTTTTCCGGCTTGTGCGCGGAGAACGACGTCTCGCACATGAAGGCCGTTTGTTTGCCCGGGCGGGCCGTGTTGTTGGGCGAGTAGTTGTGGAAGTTGGTCACCCGATAGAAGGGCGCGTCATCCTCCGGGAAATACATCCAGCAGCGGGAGTCGGGAGTTGCGTCGGGCTCGGCGTCGAGTCCCACTCCGGCCACGTAGACCGAGTTGTGCGTCAGCCGGTCGGCGGCGTCGGTGAAGGCGTCGGCCGGTTCGGTGAGCCAATCCCTGGCGAGGATGTCCAGGGGCGCGGTGTTGAGCAGGGTTTCGTATTCCACGGTCAACCCCTGTTCCGTGGACGCGGTTTTGGCTCGGGCGTCGATGCGGCTCACGGCCTGGCCGTATTGGATGCGGTCCGCCATGCGGTCGGCCAGCCGCCGGAAAATTTCGCCCGTACCGCCGTGGAGCGGAAATTTGAAGGTGTTGTTCGGCCCCCAGGCCACGTCGTCGCGTTCCAGCACGATGTTGCGCAGGACCGATTTCAGGTCCACGACCGAGACCCGTTCGCCGATCCAGCCGTATTGCATGAGTTCAGGCGGGGTGGCCCAGACCTTGAAATTATACGGGTTCATGAAGTGGCGGGCTATGCCCCGGCCGAACACGGCCTCGATCCACTGGCCGAAGTTGCCGGGCCGGGTCTCCGGCCGGTTGCCCGGCAGCAGGCCCTCCACGCAATCCCACCGGGCCTGCTTGGGCAGATGGCGGATGTTGTTCTGGAACGGATAGGGCACCCAGGTCCCGTTGGAGCGGACCCATGATTCGCGCTGGTGCTCAAGACGCTCGTCGCCGAGCAGCGAATCCATGAGCCGGTCGAAGTAGTCGTAGTGGGAGAAGACCACGTGGCCGCCGATGTCCCAGGTGAAGCCCTTGTGGTCCTTGAAGCTGGCGGCCAGCCCTCCCGCGTAGGCGTTGCGTTCGAGCACGAGGAAGTCGTTCTCGCCGAGTTCCCGGAGCCGGTGGGCCGCGCCCAGGCCCGTGGGGCCCGCGCCGATAATGAGATATTTCGTTTTCACAGTGCGCCTTCTTTCGCGTGAGGAAGTTCTTTCCGGTCGTGGAACCGTATCAAGTTTGGTGCCAGCCCGGGCCCTGCTTGTCAAAACGCCGGGGGAAAAGGAAAGTTGCCGACCGGGTGGATTATGGCCGCCATGGGCGGGTCCCACTTGCCAATCCCGGGGCAGGGGCTTACCTTGAATTCATGACCAGAAAATTCGATCCGGAACTGTTGTATGTGGAATGTCACCGTTGCGGCCAGCCTGTCCTCTGGAAGCGCGGCATGACCACCAAACTCCTCAAACTGGCCAAGATCGATCCGTCCACCCTGGATGAGCGGTGTGTGATTATTTCGGAAGGGTGCCCCAACTGCGTGCCCAACGAGACCACCTTCACCACCCAGGTCATTCGCCTGAACCGGGAAAAGGACGGGCGATCCTCCATGCCGGCCGTGACCAACTAGGACAGGCCGACATACGGCGTGACAAGCGCCTGCATTCCCGGAACCTACCGGGAATGCAGGCGCTTTCGCTTTTTTTCCGTTTTGGCGCAACGCATGGCGCGGCACCGCGCACCCTCCGTTTGCTTTTGCTTGTCATTTGATGCCCTATCAAGGGTCATTCTCTACCGAAGGGGACTCCGCCGGGTGTTTTCGGCCATGAGTTGATATTTATAATAGGCTGTTTTCATGGAATAAAAAAATAGTTCATTGCAGCCCGTCCGCACTCTTCCGCCCCGCCCTTCCGTCAAGCTGTTTTTTTATGCCTCATGGCTCCGCTCGGTACCCGATTTCCTCCCGGCCGGGAAACCGGGGCTATGCTTCTTCGCAATCACGGGGCGGTCCCCCGAAAAACAAGGAGCCGACGACACATGAGCATAGCAACCCCTGCCATCACGAACTTCACGGCGGGCGAGATTTCGCCCCGGCTGGAGGGCCGGACCGATCTGTCCAAGTATTTCAACGGGTGCCGCACCTTGCGGAATTTCCATGTCCATCCCCACGGCGGAGCGTCGCGGCGGCCGGGCTTCCGGTTCGTGGCCGAGTCCCTCAGCCAGGACAAGCCGGTCCTGCTCATCCCCTTCGAGTACAACGCCGAGCAGACCTATATGCTCGAATTTGCCGAGGACCCGTCCGGGCAGGGACTCATGCGCGTCTTTTCCGGCCACGGCATGGTTCTGTCCGACGGAACGCCATACATTCTGGATATTCCTTATACGGCAAACGAGTTCGACAAGCTGCGCTACGCACAGTCGGACAACAAGCTCATACTGGTGCATCCGGACCACCCGCCGCGCGAGATGACCCGCGTGGACCACGCCGAATGGACCATCGAGGCCATGGAATTCCTCGGGCGGCCCGAGGCCTGGAGCGAGGGCGACTATCCTTCCGACGTGTGCTTCTTCGAGCAGCGGCTGGTCCTGGCCTCGACGCGATCCCGCCCGGCCACACTGTGGCTTTCGCGTACCGGCGATTTCCGGGATTTCCGTCTGAAGACCCGCGAAGTGCCCATGAGCGGTTGGCGTGACCTGGAGATCGGGGACGGCAACAGCGACGGGGTGCGCGACGGCAAGGCCGGGGACACCATAACCATTCAGGCCGGTTCCGGCTTCGAGGCGAGGGACGCGCTCAAGGGCCAGCACCCGGACGGTTCCACGCGCTATTACCGCTACAAGGGCGAAAGGAATTTTACGGCCATCACCGCGAAGATATCGGTCGGCTTTGCCGCCGAGCCCTCGGGCAATCAGATCGAGGCGATCTGGAACGGGGAAGGGGAGTTGAACGGCGCGGCCTGGGATTGCTTCGAGGTGGGCGACAGGACCGACGCCCCGGCCGGAGAGGAGCCCCTCGGCGACGACGCCGTGGAGGTCACGTTATCGGGCCGTCAGGCCAACGGCATCGAGTTCATCGTACCCCGGCGCGTCCTTTGGATAGGCACGGCGGGCGGGGAATGGACATTGAGCGCCTCGTCCAGCGACCCGCTGACGCCCGACAACGTCAAGGCCTCCCAGGAAGGGACGAGCGGAGCCTCTTCCACCCGGCCCGAGAGCGTGGGGTTCGCCACCCTGTATATCCAGCGGGCCGGGCGCAAGATTCGCGAGATGTCCTACCGCTTCGAATCGGACGCCTATGTCTCCCGGGACTTGACCCTGCTCTCCGAGCACATCTCCGAGGGGGGGCTGACCCAGCTCGCCTTCGTTCAGGAGCCGGACTCCGTCCTTTACTGCGTGCGCGGGGACGGGGGGATGGTCGCCCTGACCTACGTGCCGGATCAGGAGGTGGCGGCCTGGTCGCGGATCGTCACCGACGGCGTGGTGGAGAAGGCCGCCTCGGTCTACAACGATGCCGACAAGCGCGACGAGCTGTGGATATCCGTGGTCCGCATGGTGAACGGCGAGCCGCGCCGGTTCATCGAGTATCTGGAAGCTCCGTTCGACGGAGACATCAAAAACGCCTTTTTCGTGGACAGCGGGCTGACCTATCGCGGAGAGCCCACGGACACCGTAACCGGCCTTTCCCATCTGGCCGGACGGACCGTTTCCGTGCTGGCGGACGGGGCCGTCCAGGCCGACCGGACCGTGGCCGCGGACGGTTCCCTGACGCTGGATCGGCCCGCTTCGGCCATTCACGTCGGGCTTCCCTATCGTTCCGTGCTCCAGCCCATGCGTTTGGACGCGGGCAGCCAGCGTGGCACCGCGCAGACCAAGAAGAAACGCATCACCAAGGTCGCCGCCCGGTTTTACGAAACCCTCGGCGGACTCATCGGCCCGGACGAGGCGCGTCTGGAGCCGGTCTATTTTCGGTCTCCGTCCACGCCCATGGGGCAGGCGCCGGAGCCGTTCAGCGGCGACAAGATCGTCAATTTCCCCAAGGGATGGGATCGCGACGGGCTGCTCACCATCGTGCAGGAACAGCCCCTGCCCATGTCGGTGCTCATGATCGTGCCCCAACTCGTTATTAATGAATAACCGGGAAAACCATAACCATAAAGAGAGGATAACCATGGGAACCAATGCTTCCACGCAGTCCATGCAGACGCTCCAGCAGGGATTGGACCTGTTCAAGGACGTAACGGACTTCCTGGGCGACCGGACCGCTGAAAAGAGCGGCAATTCGGAGGCGGAAAACCGGGCCGCGCTCATCGAGACGGATGCGGCGGGCGAAGCCCAGGACCTGAGGCGGCGGACCAAGCAGGACGCCGACGAAATCAGGGAAACCCGGGAGCAGGCGCGCGGCGAGGCGGGTGCCCGCTGGGGCGGCTCCAACCTGGCCATGTCCGGGTCAAAGGCGCTCATTCGGGATGCGAAGCGCCTTCAGGACCGGCAGGAAGAGGAGGACGCCCTGTTCGAGGGCGAGATGAACGCCCGGTCAAGGCTGCGCGCCGCAAACAAGCAGGCGAACATGATGCGCATTGCCGACGGAGGGTCGCCTTCGCGGTCCATCTTGTCCCAGGGCTCCAAAATTTACGGGAGGAATTAGCCGTGACCGTTTCATCCACCGAGACAAAAATCCTTTACGCGGGCAACGGCTCCACGGCGGCCTTCGCCATTCCGTTCATGTTCCTGCGCAACGACGACATCGACGTTCTGCTTGTTGACGCCCACGGCGTGGAATGGGTCATGTCCGAGGGCACCGATTACGGCCTCACCGGGGCTGGCGAACAGGCGGGCGGCGTCTGTTCCGTTGTCCAACCGCCCGAGTCCGGCCAGACACTGGTTATCCGCCGTGAGCCGGACATGGTCCAGGAGGTGGACTATGTGGAGAACGACGCCTTTCCCGCGGCCACGCACGAGGCCGCCCTGGACAAGCTGACCATGATTTGCCAGGCCCTGGCCGAAAAGCTGGACCGCGCTCTGACGTTCCGCGTCTCCACCGCCGTGAGCGGCGTCAACCTGCCCAAGCCGGACCCGGATCGGATGCTCGGCTGGAACAGCGCCGGTAGCAACCTTGTAAACAAGGACGTGATGACCCTCGGGGCCATCACCACGCCCGTGCCCATCAGCCAGGGCGGCACCGACGCGGACAATCCCACCGAGGCCCTGTTCAACCTCGGCTTCGGTGCGGCGGGTCTGACCGTGGCCGGGTGCGAGGAGGAGACGGAAATATTGGCCGCCATCGGGGCCGAGCCCGTGGATGCGGAGATTCTCAGGTCCTGCTCGCCGGGGCTGCTCAAGGCCGTGTACGGCGATGAGGCCCAGTCCCACGAAGGCCGAAGCCTCGCCGGGCTGGTCGTGGTCCGCAACCACGTCACCTGGTCCCTGACCGGCGCGAGCCAGTTCAGCGACGTGGTCCTGCCCTATGACGGAACCTATGTCTTCCATGTCTATCCCCTCGGCCATGATCTGGTTCTGGCCGCGAGCTACAAGCTCGACGGGCAGTTGCCGCCCATCAACCCCGCGGCTGGAGAAATCCGTATCGCCGTGGAGCAGTTCAACTCGCGCAAGACCATCGTGTCCCTGCAGAACATGGAGGCGTGACCATGCTGACCCCCAAGGAAACGGGTTCGGGCGGCGGTTTCGCCTATCCGATCCGGTTGGAGCACTCCGCTCTTTGCGAGGCCGGTTTCTCGTCCACAGGCGAACCAGCGGTCAACGCCACCATCGCCCTGGGATGGAAGCCGACCGCCGTGAATGTGGGCAAGCCGCTTTGCGACCCGACCCATCACTATTTGTTGACCATTCGTAAGGAAGGAGACGCGGTTTCGGTACTTAAGCAGGGCGTGGAGCTGGGCGGCTATGCCACGTCGGCCGCCACCTACGCCGAGTTGGTGTCCGAGGCGTTGACCGCCTACGCCGGGACCACGGCCGGGTATTATTCCCGGTTGGCCATTGTCGAGGAACTTAGGGAGCCGTCGGCCTTTTTCAAACAGGTTCCGGCCGCGCCCGGGCTATGGGTCCCCATTGGTATTTCCGGGCTTCCCCTGCATATCTTGCTCGACTTCTCCGACGCGGCGAACCTCGGGCGCGATGCGTCGGGCAACGGCAACGGCTGGACGCTGACGGACGCCGTTCAGTCTCTGGACACCCCGACGAACAACTTCTGCACCCTGAACCCGCTGGACAACGGGACAACGGGCGCGCTGTCGGGCGGCAATCTGACCGCCTCGGGCGACGCCAAGGTCACGCTGCGGCCTGCGTCAGGGAAGTGGTACTACGAAAGGAACGGCGAGGGCGTCTCGTACGATGCCGACGCAAACGGCCGATTTGATCCGGTGCTGACTGCCGGGACCTACAATTTCGGGGCCGCCGCGTGGGAGGGCGCAGGTCCCGTCGACGATGAAAAGCCGCTGTGCGACGCCAGCCTGCCGGAACCGGCCGTTCTCGACACCGGCAAATACCTTGCGACGGTCCTCAGAACCGGCACGGGTACGGAGACGTCCATCGCCCTCGGCTTTCGGCCGGACGCCGTATTCATCAAGGCGCGTTCAACGGCGACGCATCATGCCGTGTTCGACTCGGAACGAGGCGCGGCACGGTATGTGACGCCCGACGTCGCCGCTGTCGAGACTGCGGACGAGCAGTCGCTGATGTCGTTCAATGTTGACGGCTACAACCTCGGCTCTTCCGCTGTGGTTAACGCAGAAGGCGTGGAGTTTCGAGATATCGCGATCAAGGCCAGCCCGAAAATCGGGTTTGATGTCGTCAAGTGGGACGGCGACGGAACCACCGCCAGATTCATTCCCTACGATCTTGGGGGGCGGCCTGCGTCGGTCATCATGATGAAGTGCCCGCAAACAAACGGGGGCTGGAGTGTGTACCACAAGGATCTCGGCCTCGGTAAGTTTGTATGCCTTGACACGAACAACCGCGTCTCAAGCATGGCGAACAGGTTTTACGACGTGTCGGCGGACGGGTTTGTCCCCGAGAACACGCCGACCTACTTCAACAAGGTCGGAGAATCCTACGTCGCCTACTGCTTTGCCGATTCCGACGTGTTTTCCGCGTTTTCCTGGATAGGCAGCGGCGGGGCCAACGGGCCCTACGGCTATACCGGCGGCAAGCCCGAGAACGTGTTCTTCGGCAAGAACGTAAACTATACCGAAAGATCGTGGATTGAATTCAATGCCATTCAGAATCCGGCGAGCGAGCTGAGCACGTATTTGCGGTGGGATGGCTCGAATGCGGAAGCGACCATGTCCAACGTAACCTTGTGGACTACATCCAACGGCTTGAGAGCGAGCGGAACGTCCATAGCCTTGAACGGCTCGGGACATCAGGTGATATATCTCGTTTTTACTACGCAACACAAATACAGGAACGCTTTGTAAGGAGGCGAACAATGTGGAGATACCCGGACGGAACCTATCGGCAGAATCCCCCGGCCAGAGTTGAATACGGCGGCTATATGCGTGACTTCGCGGACCTTGACGCCGCCCGGCGCGACGAGATCGGCTACAATGAAGCCATGCCGCTCAAGCGCGAGCCGTACACGGACTATGAAACCGAGTGGGCCAGGGGCGGGGACCTGATTTACAGGGAGGCGGCCGTGAGCGTGACCGTTGACGAGGCGGCAAAGGCCGAGGCCGAGGCCCTCGAAGTCAGGGCCGAGCGCGACCGGCGGCTGGCCGAAAGCGACTGGACCCAGCTCGCGGACGCGCCCCTGGACGAAGCGGAAAAGAGCGGCTGGGCCGTCTTCCGCCAGGCGTTGCGCGACGTGCCGCAGCAGGGCGGGTTCCCCGGCTCCGTGGAGTGGCCGGAGAGCGTGACGGCCTAGGCGTCGCCAAACCATACACTCGTTCCAGGCATCCCGCCTGGACTTGGGGCGCGTTTCCTTGCGGAGGCGCGCCCTTTTTCTATTCGGCGGTCAGGCGGATGATCTGTTCTCGGAATTCGGGATGGGAGGCGATCAGTTCGCTTCGGCTGCCGTGGGCGTAGTCGACGTATTCGAAACCCGGGGCCACGGTGCAGCCCATGAGGGCGAAGTCCGCGCCCGGCAGCAGGCGCAACCCCTGCCAGGAATTGCGCGGCACAACGATCTGGGGGTGTTGCCCGGCCATGACGTCGTTGCCCAGGACGAGCCGTTGGCCGGACCCGTCCGGGTGGAGCTGGAGCATTTCGCACGGGCCTCCGGCGTAGAAATGGAATATTTCGTCGGATTGGAGCCGATGCATGTGCGAATAGGTGTCGGGCGTGAGCAGATAGTAGATCGCCGTGCCCAAGGCGCGGGGCCCGTCATAGCGGCCCGGCAGAACCTCCCGGGGAAGGCTCTCGTCGGCCCGGTGGGTCTCCAGGAACCAGCCGCCTTCCTCGGGGTGCGGGGTCAGGCCGAGCCGTTCAATGATCTCTCGGGCGTTGGGTGCGCTCATGCCGTCTCCTACCCGTTGTAATGCGGCGGCGGCACGTCGATCGGCCCGCCGTTTTCCATTTCCTCGTCCATGTTGCGGACCTTTTGGGCCAGCCGTTCGACCAGCCGCTTGAGACCGTCGATCTGCTTTTGCTGGTCGAAGATCTGGTCGCTCAGTTTTTCCATGGTCCGGTCCTGGAGGGCTATAAGGCTCTCCAGCCGTTCGATCTTGTCGTCCATGTGATCCTCCTTTGGGGGACCGAGTATGCGTCATGGGCCAGGGGAAGGCAATGGCCGAGGACTTCGGCCGCCCGGCGGGGTCAGCTTCGGTTGGTCAGGTAGACGCCGCTGAGAATCATGCAGCCGCCCACGGCCAGGGAGAGGTGGATGGGTTCATCCAGGAGCAGAAAGCCGGTGATGACCGCAAAGGCCGGGACCATGTTGATGAAGATGCCCGCTCTGGACGCGCCGATGACGTTGATGGCCCGGTAGTACCAGTAATAGGCCAGGGCCGTGGCCAAAAAGCCCAGAAAAACGACGCATCCCCAGTCCACGGGACGGAGACGGACGAGGTCCTCAGCGAGCCCCTGGAACAGGGCGAATGGCAGGAGCATGAGCGTGCCGGTGAAGCTTGACCAGGCCACCGAGGTCAGCGGCGGCAGTCGTTTCATGACGGATCGGCCGCCCAAGGTGTAGGCGGTCCAGCTGGCCACGCACCCGAGAATCATGAAGTCTCCCCGGCTCACGCCTCCGGCCAGAAGGGCGATCGGGTCGCCGTCGGCAATGACTATGGACACGCCAACCAGCGAGAGGATCGCCCCGGCGACGCGCAGCGGGCCGAATTTCTCCCCGTAGAACAGGGCGGAGATGGCGGCGATGCACACCGGAGTGCAGGCCACTATGAGCGCGGCCCGCCCGGCCGGGATGGACTGGAGCCCGGTAAAGAAGAAATGGCTGTAGGCGAACACGCCTGTCGCGCCCAGGAAGGTCACCGGCAGAATCTGGTCGCGCTTGAGCCTCGGCAGTCGCCCGTCGGCCCGCCAGCACATGAACAGCAGAATAAGCGAGGCCAGTCCGAAGCGCAGCACGGCGGCGGTCATGGGATGCACGGACTGGGCCAGGACGCGCCCGGCTACCCAGGTGCCGCCCCAGAGCATCATGCTCAGCACGAGCAGGATGTAGGTGTAGCTCAGAGAGTGTTTCATCGTCGGCAGTGTATACGCCTGATACTTCAAATTATCCACCCCCCGGCCGTGGGGTTCCCCGTCTTGGCCAAAAGGGCGGGAAGCTAGGCGCTGCCGCCTTTTTTCGTCCCGGCGTAAAGCTCGTATTCCAGCAGTCGGCATTCAATTTTCGCGTTCCAGAAGACGCGCCGCCGCCGGGTGCGCAACCCCACGCATTTTGCCAGGTCCATGTTGCCGGTGAAGATGTAGCCGGTCTTGCCGCCGCACCGCTGCTTGAAGAAGTCGCCGATCCCCCGGTACACATCCTTGAGCATGTTCATGTCCCCAAGCCGCTTGCCGTATTCCGGGTTGAGCATGACCACGCCCGGGCCTTCCGGGACCTCGGTTTCAGTGAAGTCGCAGACGGCGAACTCGATGAAGTCGCCCACCCCGGCCAGGCGGGCGTTGTCCCGGGCCGCCTCGATGGCTTCCGGGTCGTGGTCCGTCGCGATGATCCGGCCCTTTATCTCGGGAATCTCCGCGTCTTCGGCCGCGCCGAGCAGTTCGTCCCACGCGTCCGGCTCGTAGCCTTTGATGTGCATGAAGGCGAACTCGTCGCGCAACAGCCCCGGAGCGCCGTTCATGGCCATGAGCGCGGCCTCGATGGGCAGGGTGCCCGAGCCGCACATGGGCGCGATGAAGTGCCCGCCCCGCCGGGCGGTTTCGGGCCAGTTGGAAGCCAGGATGCAGGCCGCGGCCAGGGTCTCCTGCATGGGGGCCTTGTGCGGCCGCTTGCGGTAGCCGCGTCTGGGCAGCGGTTCGCCCGTGGTGTCCAGATAGAGCGTCGCCCGGTTTTCGCGCCAGTGCAGGAACAGGCAGACACCGTGCGTGTCCGGGCCGGAGTCCGGGCGCACCTTGAAAAGTTCCATGAAGCGGTCGGCTACCGCGTCCTTGACCCGCAGTCCGGCGAACCGCGAATCGTTGACCGTGGTGTCGCGGACGGACGCGTCCACCCGGAAATGGCTGTCGACCGGGATGTATTCCTCCCACGGAATGGCCTTGGCTTCGCGATACAGCTCGTCCGCATCAAAGGCGCGGAACCGCTTCAATTCGAAAAGCACCCGGTGGCCCGTGCGAACCCACAGGTTGAGGCTCATGCAGTCGGCCAGGGAGCCTCGAACCTCAACCCCGGCGTCGAGGGGAGTGGATTGTTCGTAGCCCAATCCGGCCAGTTCGGCCTGGAGGTATTCGGGCATGTCCCTGGGGCAGGTGACAAGAATGGGGGCAGTGTCGGAAAATTTTGTCATGATGGTCTCGGACCAGGGCTAGAGAGGGCGCATGTCCCACTCGTCTGCCGGGTCGTCTTCGGGTTGGGGGGTGTCGGACCGCCCGGATGGGCGTCTTTTGTTCACGCCGGGTCGGCTCTGGGTCGGGGACAGGGCGAGGAACAGGGCCAGCCCCGCCACCGCGCCCGTGGACGGCTCGTAGAACAGGGGCGTGGAGACGCCCTGGACAAAAAGAACGGCGGCCAGTCCCGCGCCCATACGCGTCAGCCGCCGGAAAACCAGCGTGAACAGCCCGATCAGGCAGACGGCGGGCAGTACGGCTCCCCAGCCCAGGGTTAGCCGCAGCCAGAAGGACGGCACCTGGGAAAGGTGCGCGCCGAACAGGGTTGGCGACCCCGTGACCCGTTCCCAGACGGGAATCATCTCGGGCGGGAAGGTGAAGGGCAAGGCGTGGTCCAGCGGCAGTCCGGTGAGCAGGATGAGTGGGTTCTGCGCGAACAGGGACAGGGACTTGGCCCAAAGCCAGTAGTCCACGTACCGGCTCAGGTCCGAGGGCGTGATCGGCAGCCGGAAGGTGACGGTCAGGGCCGCGAAGCAGGCCAGGAACACGGAAGTGCGGTACCAGCGTCCCCCCCTGCCGAAACAGAGATATATCCATCCGGCCGCGAACAGCCCGGTGCGTGACAGGGTGGCCAGGATGCCCGCCAGGATCAGCGCGCGGTAGATCGGCGCGCCCTGGTCGGGCTCGTACAGTCCGTTGTCGGCGGGTCCGGGCCGGAGCGAGGCGCACAGACAGATGAGGAGCAGGCCCGCCAGCAGGTCGGCGTTTCCGATCCAGCGCAACGAAGGCGCGGCCCGGTAGATGAACGCCTCCACGCCGAGGTCGAGCGCGCAGAGCAATCCGAGCACCGCGCCGAACCGCTGGAAATCCGCCCGGTCGGGCAGGCCGAAGGTGATGACCCAAAGCCAGCAGAAGCAGAGCATGACGGCCGGGACCAACTCGGGAATTACGGGCGTGATGGCCGCCAGTTGGCGGAGGATGTCCTTGTGATAGAGGACCGCGATGGAGCAGAGGACGGCGAACATGCCCAATTCCAGGAAAAAGCGGGGCCGCAGGCGTTCCCCGGACCGCCGGAAGAGAATGGCGTGCACCGTGCCCAGGGCCGCCAGGAGCAGCCAGGGCAGGAACGGGGAGCTTTCCGGGCCGGGACCGGCGAACCGCGAGAGCAGGGTTCCCAGAGGCACCGCCGCGCAGGCCAACGCCAGGGGCACCGCCGCCAGCCTGGATCGGGTCCGTTTCTTGGGCTGTTCCTGTACCATACGCTCCGTCAGTTACCTTTTTGGGCACGCCAGGTAAAGGCGGCCGAGGCCCCTTCCCTTCGGTTTTTTTCAATGATTTCCAACGACGGCTTTCCCGTGCTTATAAAACCGCCTTATCCCGTCGCTTTTGATTTTTCTAGACAATTTCTTGAAATGATTATGTTATCTCTACTTATGTGGGATGATTTTGTTAACACTTTAATATTTTTTGAAAATATTGTTCATTGAATGGAAATGGTTTAATATTGGCGGGTCTTGCCAATTCCTGGTTGCGCGTAAAGAGACTGGAGAGTCCATGCAAAAGGTCGTGTCCATCCCACTCGTAAAAGCGGTTTTTTTCTGCTTCATGTTGTCCGCCGCCGGACCGCTGTTTGGTTGCGCCGTGGTCGCGCCGCTGTTGAGCGTGGGCGGGCTCGCCTATGCGCCCCTGCAATACGTGTCCACCGCCTACACCATCGGTTCGTTCTCCTACGAGTATGCGGCCAACGACAAGACGCCCGACGAGGTTATCGAGGGCAACTACCACGCCATCGTCAGCGGCGAGGCATTTGATCTGCCGGACTACCTCCGTCCCGAGATCGCCGGGCCCGTAGCGCCGGTCATGACTGCTGAGGCTGCTCCCTCCGCCGGGAATCCCGCCCTGTCCGAAGAGGCCCGCCGCAAGCGCATCGAAAATCTGCTCGGTCAACGCCGGGTCCAGTTCCAACGTCTGGAACTGCGCCGCATGGCATTCCTGCGCGCCAACCCGAATCCCCAAGACCTGACCTTCAAGACCGCTATGGCCGCCAGCCCCGATCTGGTCCAGGCCGCCGAGTCCGAAGTCTCGCTGGATTGATGGCGCAGGCCTGCGCGGTCGTGGCCTTTGGCCTGAGCGCTGCCCGAAACCGCCGAAGCGTCCTTTGAAAAGGCGCGCCGGACTCTCTGAAACTTTTTCAGTCGTCTTCAGCGAAGTGGTTTTGCCGTGGCTCGTTTGGTTTTTTTCCCCTTCCTTTAGTCCCTATTTGGCCTGAACGGTCAGTATTTCCTCCCAGACCGTGGTGTACCGGGGCGAGCGCATTTCGCGTTTCATTCGCCATTTTTGTTTGATGCCCGAGGCCGCGAAGGACACGGTGTCGCGTTCCCATCGCGTGTTGACGTCGTCCACGGCGCGCATGAGCGGGCCGTCGTGCGGCCGGTGCGCAGGGGGCAGGGCGAGGAGGTTGAGCCAGCGGCCTCGTTTGCCCTTCCGCTTCCCTCCGAAGTAGCTTTCATCGACTTCAAATTCGCCAAAGTCCATCCCTTCACAGGCCTTTTCTTCGGCTATGATTTCCCTGAGCCGGTGAAAGTAAAAAGCGGCTGTTTTGACGTTCACCCCAACCAGATCAGCAGCACAGCGGGCAGTGGTGCCAGCCACGAAATGCTCGATCAGACGGAGCTGCTTGTTCTGACTCAAGCGACTTTTTCGCATTGCCATACCGATAACCCAGAGGAGTTATCTGGTACAGCCCCAAACACTATGAAAAATGAACGTTGTCTTTCTCTTCAAAAAAAACGCGAATCGGACGGGGAAAACGGCGGAAGGCGTCGCGCGAAGAGGCGCATTGTCCGGTCCGTTTTTCCCGCCCGATTCGCACATCGGCACGGCAATAGTCGTTCGGTCCCGACTTTTCAGCCGCACCTACCCGAGCGAAGCGAGGGCAATGGGGGTGCAGGGGGCTTTGCTCCCTGCCGGGTCTAGGGCAGCGCCCTGGTCTCTCCGAAGGAGACCGCCGGTAGGCCCGCCGGAGGCATGCATTCTTCCTCCGTCTGCGTCCGGGCCTGCGCCTACGCTCCCGGCGACCTCTCTTCCCAGTCCGGCATTCTCAACACGGCGTAGAAGCCGTTCGACAAATGCCCGTGCATGGTGTCGTAGACAGCCTCTTCAAACACAAGGGTATGGAAGTCGAAAAAAAGCGCCTCCATATGATCCCGGTCGTGATGGCGAAGTGTGCCGCCGTCATCCACGTCGAAAATGCCATAGATGCCGTATTTTTCCTGACCAAGCTGGTATCGGTCGAGGTTGCGGCGGTCGCGGTTGAGCAGGAAGTCATTGACGTACAGCACACCACCGGGCCTGAGGACACGCTTCAGCTCAAGGAGAGCGCCTGCCTGGGCGGCGGTATCCGGCATACAGGTGAAAACCGCGAGCATGACGGCGGCGTCAAAGCTGTTGTCGGCGTAAGGCAGGGGGCCGCCCGGATAGGCGGCCAAATCAAGCCCCGGATGTTCCTCGCGGCCGCGCCGGACAAGCGGCTCGGAAAAATCGATCCCGGTCAGGGCGGTGTAACCCGCCTCGGCCAATTGGGCCATGACACGGCCATAACCGCAGCCGAAATCCAGGATGCGAGCGTTCCGGTCGGGAACATACTCGGTGAACACATCGAGTTGAAACGGAGTGGTGAAGTGCTTGGCCGCACATTTGTCGGTCCAATAACGTCTAGGGTCCGGGATGGGAAAACTCCTTGCTAAAGGGTCAGCCGGACGGTGTAGAGATTGCGCCCGCGCTGGACGCGCATCATGACCGTCTTCTGCATTCGATTTCGCAGAAAGGCGTTGAGCAGGTCCGCGCCCGTTGCCAGGCTGCGGTTGCCGATCTGGTGGATGATGTCGCCCTGCTTGAGACCGAGCTTGGCGGCGGCGGAACCGGGAACCACGCCGGTCACTGCCGCGCCGGGTCCGGAGGCCCTGTCCGCAAGACCGAAGCCCCAGCGGCTGCGCACGAGGTCCAGGGCCATGTCCTTGTCAAGAACCTGGGGCCTGAGGTCGAGGCGGCTCCGCTTCCCGTCGCGCAGGACATCCAGGACGACGGATTCGGATTTGGTCACATTGCCCAGCCGGTTCAGGTAGTCGCTCTTGTTGGCGACTATCCGGCCGTTGAAGCCCAGAACAACATCGCCGGGCTTGAGGGACGCTGCCGCCGCCGGGGTGCCGGGATGGACCTCGGTGACAAGCATTCCGTTGAGATTCTTGAGGTCGAAATAACGGGCGACGGCCTGGTCCACATCCTGGCCGAACAGGCCGAGCCAGATGGGCGACACGTGACCGGAGTCGAGCAGCTCGGCGATGACGTGCTTGGCCTTGTTGATGGGAATGGCGAAACCGATGCCCTCGGCCCGGGCCTGGATGGCCGTATTGATGCCGACGAGTTCGCCGTTGATGTTCAGGAGCGGACCGCCGGAGTTGCCGGGATTGATGGCCGCGTCCGTCTGGATAAAGCTGCCGAAAGCCCCGCCGCGTGTCTTCATGGGCCGGTTCAGAGCGGAGACCACGCCCGTGGTCACGGTGTTGGAATAGCCGAAGGGGTTGCCGATGGCGATGACGGTCTCGCCGATGTAGATGCCATCCGAGTCGCCCATGGAGACCTGGGGCAACCCTCCGCCGTCCTCAAGCTTGAGCACGGCCAGGTCGAAGTCGGAGTCCGAGCCAACCAGATCGGCCTTGAACTCGCGGCCGTCCTTGAGGCGAACCGCAATTTCCCCGCCCGAGGCAACGACATGAGCGTTGGTCAGAACCAGCCCCTTTTCACCGTCGATGATTACGCCCGAGCCGAGGCTTCGGGACTGGCGCGGCTGCTGTCCGTAGAACTCGTTGAAGAATTGATCGAAAAATGGATCGCCGAAAGGCGAACGCCCTCCGCCTCGGGCAACGGAGGTGACAGTGATGTTGACCACCGAGGGGCTGACGGCCTGAACGGCGCGGACCACGGGGGTACGGCGGTCCGCGGAAAAGGCCGGAACCGAGACGAAAACGAAAAAGAGAAGGAAAAGCGGAAAAAGGGAAAGATATCGCTTCATGCTACCTGCCTTGGGCCATCTCCCGAAGGCGCGCGATGCGGTCCTCGATGGGAGGGTGGGTGGCGAACAGGGATGCCGCCCTGCGGCCGCTGAACGGGTTGACGATAAACAGATTCTCCGTGACCGGATTGCCCTGGAGCGGCACCTGCTTCGAGGCGGCGTCGAGCTTGGCCAGCGCATCGGCCAGATCGTTCGGGTTGGAAAGCTTCGCACCCGTGGAATCGGCCAGGTATTCGCGGGACCGGGAAATGGCCATCTGGATCAGGGTGGCGGCGACAGGCGCGAGAAAGGCCATGGCCAAAGCAGCCAGCGGGTTGCCCCCTTCGTCATCACGGGAACCGCCGCCGAAAATGGCCGTCCACTGGAGGATGTTGGCGATGAACACGATGGCCCCGGCCAAAACCGCGGCAATGGTCTGGATGAGGATGTCGCGGTTGACGATGTGCCCGAGTTCGTGGGCGAGCACGCCCTTGAGTTCGTCGGGGTCGAGGATATTGACGATGCCACGGGTCACGGCGACCACGGCGTTCTGCGGGTTGCGGCCCGTGGCGAACGCGTTGGGCGCGTCCTGGGGAACGAGCACGATACGGGGTTTGGGGATGCCCGCGGCCCGGGCCATCTCCTCAACCACCCGATGGATGTGCGGGGCGTCGCCGGGCGACAGGGGCTGCGCCTTGTACATGCGCAGGACGATCTTGTCCGAATACCAATAACTGCCCACGTTCATGAGCATGGCGAAGCCGAACGCCAGGAACAGGCCCGCACGGCCGCCCAGGGCCCCGCCCAGGGCCATCAGCAGGCCGGTCAGCAGGCTCAGGAGCAGCAGGGTTTTTATCTGGCTGGTCATAATGGTTCTCTCCTCCGACATCGATCATGGTTGCGAATTACAATAGATAGGAATTCGGCCACAAAGGTCAAGCCTTTGCGACTCCCCGCGCGGACGAGACCGCCGATCCCGTTATTTATTGTTATGGTACTGAGAAAAAACGCAGATACAGTTTGCCCACCCGGCAAAATCGTTATACTACGATAGGGCAATGGCCCACTGTAGAATCCGCGAGGTCGAGACCATGAAAGCATGTAATTCCGAGGGCGGCGCGCCCAAAACAACCGAAATTTCCACCGTCGGCGTCGCCAAGATAGCCAATCCCATCAAATTCGGCCGCTTTGTCGAAGAAGACAACGCCGTGCTGGTGAACATCACCCGCCGTAGCGTGGAAGGGACCGCCAAGAGCCGCAAAAAGCCCGAGCACATCTATTTCGAACCCGCCGGTCCCAGGGACAAGATATACTACGACCCGAGCAAGACCAAGTGCGCGATTGTCACCTGCGGCGGCCTGTGCCCCGGCCTGAACGACGTCATCCGGGCCATCGTCATGGCCGCCCACCACGAATACAAGGTCCCGTCCGTGCTCGGCATCCAGTACGGCCTGGCCGGATTCGTGCCCGAGCAGGGCTACGACGTCATCGAGCTGACCCCGGACTTCGTCTCGCGCATCCACGAGTTCGGCGGCACGGTGCTGGGCTCCTCGCGCGGACCCCAGGACCCCGAGGTCATCGTGGACGCGCTGGAGCGCATGAATGTCTCCATCCTTTTCATGATCGGCGGCGACGGGACCATGCGCGCGGCCTCCAAGGTAGTTGCCGAAATCGGGAAGCGCGGGTTGTCCATCTCCGTGGTCGGCCTGCCGAAGACCATCGACAACGACATCAACTACGTCTCCCCCTCCTTCGGCTTCGATACCTCGGTGGAAACCGCGGCCATGGCCATCAAGGGGGCGCACGTTGAGGCCACGGGCGCGCCATGGGGCATCGGCCTGGTCAAGGTCATGGGCCGCAGCGCGGGCTTCATCGCGGCCCAGAGCGCCCTGTCCTGCCAGGAGGTGAATTTCTGCCTCATCCCCGAGGAGCCGTTCGACATCCACGGCGAAAACGGTTTCCTGGCGGCCCTGGACGGTCGCATGAAACAGCGCGGCAACGCGGTCATCGTGGTTGCGGAGGGCGCCGGGCAGGACCTGCTGGAGGCAACCGGCAAGGAAGACGCCTCGGGCAACGTCCAGTTGAGCGACATCGCTTCCCTGCTCAAGAAGGAAATCCACGAACATTTCGCGAAACAGGGTATCGAGACGACGCTCAAGTACATCGACCCGAGCTACATCATTCGTTCGGTCCCGGCCAACGCCAACGACCGCATCTACTGCTCGTTCCTGGGCATCCACGCCGTGCATGCGGGCATGTCCGGCCGAACCGGCCTGGTCATCTCGCGCTGGAACGGCCGCTACGTGCACATTCCCATGAGCGTGGTCATCAAGGGCAAGAAGAGCATCAACACCTGTTCGAACTACTGGCGGGCCGTGCTCGAATCCACGGGACAGCCCGTTTCCATGAAAAACGGTTAATGTGAACAATAATTATTCTTGATTTGTTCAGTTGACGGTTGTATGCATCTTTGAATGTTGATAATTATCGGTTCGAGGTATGACCTGGCAATATCCACAAGGGGGTTTGTATGGATGTGCTGATGCTTTCACGGTTGCAATTCGCCGCAGCCACCATGTTTCACTTCATTTTCGTGCCGCTGACGTTGGGACTGTCCGTCCTCATCGCGTGCATGGAAACGGCCTATGTGCGCACCGGCAACGAGACGTACAGGAAAATGGCCAAATTCTGGGGAAAACTCTTCCTGGTGAACTTCGCATTGGGCGTGGTCACCGGCATCACTCTGGAATTCCAGTTCGGAACCAACTGGTCCCGATACTCCGCCTACGTGGGCGACATCTTCGGCTCGCTGCTGGCCATCGAGGCCACCGCCGCGTTCTTCCTTGAGTCCACCTTCATCGGCGTCTGGCACTTCGGCTGGGACAAGCTCTCGCCCAAGGCCCACGCCATCGTGGCCTGGCTCGTTGCGGGCGCGTCCAACCTGTCCGCCATCTGGATTCTCATCGCCAACGGCTTCATGCAGAATCCCGTGGGCTACACCCTGCGCAACGGACGGGCCGAGTTGACCGACTTCTTCGCGGTCATCACCAACAAGTACGCGTGGCTCGAATTCTTCCATGTGATCCCGGCTTCCCTGCTCCTGGCCGGCTTCTTCATCGTCGGCATCTCCGCGTGGCACCTGATGCGCAAGAGCCACACCGACTTCTTCCAGAAATCCTTCAACATTGGTATCAGCGTGGCCCTGGTCTTCGCCCTGTTCACCGCGGCCGAAGGCCACATCCACGGCAACAACCTGTCCGACACACAGCCCGCCAAGCTGGCGGCCATGGAATCCCATTGGGAAACCCAACGGCAGGCGCCCATGTATCTCCTGCTCATCCCGGGCGAGGACGGCAACGTGTTCGAAGCCCTGCCCCTGCCCGGCGTGCTAAGTTTCCTGGCCTACAACGACTTCAACGCCGAAGTGACGGGACTGAGCGACATTCCCAAGGAAGACCGGCCGCCCGTGGTCCTGTCCTTCCTCTCCTTCCGGCTGATGGTCGGCCTGGGCACCCTGTTCATCATGGTTGCCGCCTTCGGCTTCCTGATGCGCAACAGGCTGGACAAGTTCCCGATGTTCCTCAAGGTCCTGCCCTACTGCATCCCGCTGCCCTACCTCGCGATTTGGGCCGGTTGGACCCTCACCGAGGTAGGCCGCCAGCCGTGGATCGTGTACGGGCTCATGCGCACCTCGGACGCGGTCTCTCCGGTGGGTACCGCCGAAGTCGGGTTCACACTCGTGCTCATGACCCTGCTCTACGCCCTGCTCGGCGCAATCGGCATCTGGCTGATGGTCAAGCTGGCCAAGAAGGGTCCCGAGGACCACTCGCCCATCCAGGTCTAACTTCAGCGAATAAAGGAGAAAATCTATGGAAACTTTGATGGAAACCGGTTCGCTGCACTATTACCTGGCGATGATCTGGTTCATCCTCTGGGGCGTGCTCTGGGCCGTCTACTTCATCCTCGACGGCTTCGACCTGGGCGTGGGCACCCTGATGCCCTTTCTGGCCCGGACCGAAACCGAGAAACGGGCCATTCTGAACTCCACCGGCCCCTTCTGGGACGGCAACGAGGTGTGGCTCATCGCGGCCGGCGGCGTGACCTTCGCCGCCTTCCCCTACGCCTACGCGCAAATGTTCAGCGGCCTGTACCTGGCGCTCATGCTGCTCCTCTTTACCCTGATCGTGCGCGGCGTGTCCTTCGAGTTCCGCTCCAAGGTGGAAAGCCCCGCCTGGAAGAAAATATGGGACACCGCCCACGCGCTGTGCTCCTTCCTGCCCGCCCTGCTCCTGGGCGTGGCCTTCGGAAACATCTTCCAGGGCATCCCGCTCGACGAGACCGGGTTCTCCCAGGCCGGCCTGCTCGGCCTGCTCAACCCCTACGGTATCTCGGGCGGCATCCTGTTCGTGACCATCTTCATGATGCACGGGGCGTTGTGGCTGTGCATCCGGACCACCGGCGAGCTCAAGCAGCGCGCTGAAAACATGGCCACCAAGCTGTGGCCCGGCGTGGTCATCCTGACCGTCCTGTTCCTGGCCTACACCGCCGTGTCCACGCAGTTGTTCAGCAACTATATGGTCTACCCGGTGCTCTTCGTCATCCTGCTGCTCCCCGTGGCCGGACTGGTGCTCATGCGCACCTACCTCGGCGCGGGCCGATACTGGATGGCCTGGGCCTCCAGTTGCCTGTACATCGGCGGCACGGCCCTGTTCGGCGTGATCGGCATCTTCCCGGCCATCATCCCGTCCAACCCCAATCCGGCCAACAGCCTGACCATCATGAATTCCGCGTCCAGCCCCCTGACGCTCCAAATCATGCTCGGCGTGGCCGTTGTCTTCGTGCCCCTCGTCATCGGCTACCAGTTCTGGGTCTACAAGCACTTCGCCACGGCCATGACCGAGGACGACCTGCACTACTAGGAAGCACCCCTTCCCCGACCGAAAGACCGCCCGGTCCGGCAACCCGCCGGACCGGGCTTTTTCGCGTCCGCCTCCGGCCCCTCTTCCGCGAACTCATTCATCTTGAAAACGGATAGGGAAGCCGCCTTCGGCGGAATGGACGGAAGACTTCGCCTCCGGCGGCCAAAGGGGCGAGCCCCCTTTGGAAACCCTCTGTCGCCGTCGGCGAAGGACTTCCTCCAACCAAAGCCGCAGGGGCTCGGCTTTTCGCTTCTCTTCCCAAGCGGTGGAAACCTTCTCGCGTTTTTTAGCCTCTTTTTGTTTTGTCAAGATTGACATTTTGTTTATTTTTGTCGAAAATGTTTTATCTAGATCAACACAAAGGGTTTTCACATGGCTTCTTGTCTCTATGCGGACCTTCCGGCCGGAAGTTGGGTCAGGTCGGTGGCCCGGCCGGATTTCGGTTCCCGCCGGATTCCCGTCGCCCGCCGAGGAATATCTGGAAAAACGGCTGGACCTGAACGAACACCTGGTGGCGCGGCCGGAGGCGACCTACTTCGTGCGCGTTTCCGGCGACTCCATGATCGGCGCGGGCATCCACCACGGCGACCTCCTGGTGGTGGACCGCTCGGTGGACCCCAGAACCGGCAACGTAATCATAGCCCTCGTTGACGGCGAATTCACGGTGAAACAACTGCGTCGGACGCCGCTGGGCCTGGAGCTTGCCCCGGAGAACCCGGAATACACGGCCATTCCCCTCACCGACGACACGGACTTCCTCGTGTGGGGCGTGGTCCTCCATGTGGTGCACAAGGTATAACAACCATCAGAGGAAGAGCCCGCAGCCGGACTGTCCCGGTTTCGCGGCAAAGACCGGCGGGGAGGGCGGCAGCGCCACCGCAAACCCAAAAAACCAAAGGCCGGGACATTTCATGCCCAAAAGCTACGCCCTGATCGACTGCAACAATTTCTACGCGTCCTGCGAGCGGGCGTTCCGGCCGGAGATGGCTGAACGGCCCGTGGTGGTTCTGCCAAACAACGACGGCTGCGTGATCGCGCGGTCAGGAGAGGCGAAAGCCCTGGGCATCGCCATGGGCACGCCGTACTTCAAGTGCCGGAGAATGCTCGAACGGAACGGAGTGGCGGTGTTTTCCTCCAACTACGCGCTGTACGGCGACATGTCGGCGCGGGTGATGCGAATTCTGTCGCGGTTCTGCCCGGAAGTGGAGGTCTATTCCATCGATGAGGCGTTCTACGACCTGACCGGCGTGCCGGGCGGGGCAACGACGTATGCGCGCCGGTTGCGGGCCACGGTGCTGGCCTGGACCGGCATCCCGGTTTCCGTGGGCATTGCCCGGACAAAGACCCTGGCCAAGCTCGCCAACCGGTTCGCCAAGGAACAGGCGCGGAGCCGGGGCGTGTTCGACCTCGACGCCAGCCCGGCCCCGGACCGCGTGTTCGGATGGACCGACATCGGCGACGTGTGGGGCATCGGCCCCCGGCACGCCAAACGGCTGCGGGCCATGGGTGTGGACAATGCCCTCAAGTTCCGGGACCTGAAACGGGACTGGGGGCAAAAAAAGAGGGGCTGACATAGATAACTATGCTGTGTTGTGACTTTTTATCCATTTTTTCAGGGTAGATAGCTGTTCTTTTGGAGAGCCGTAATTAAACCTGAATTCGCACTCTTTCAAATACAACCAAAAATGATCTCGAGGTATGCCATTGTATTTCCTCAAGTGACGCTTGGCTTGATTCCAAAAGTTCTCGATGCCATTGATGTGGTTGTGACCATCGACATACTTCTTCAAGTGATTAATTCGATAGTGTTTAAATGCAGATACATCGAGTACCTTGTAAGACGACACCCCATCCGTATACACAACGCTATCTGGATGCACTTGGGAGTCGATGATTTCCTTCAAGGTCTTTGATTTTGTGTTGGGCAAAATTTGCGCATGGACTCTTCCATTGCGCTTAAGGACACCAAACACGGCGACCTTTCCCGCAGCACCTCGGCCACGAATGCCGCGCCTGTAACCTCCAAAATAGCTTTCATCCACTTCGACCTCACCGGAAAACATATCCACTGAGGGCGTCTGCTCTGCTATAATATTCCGTAACCTAAGGTAAAAGCTTATAGCAGTGTTGCGGTTAACGCCGACCAACTTACTGGCAGTTCGGGCTGGGGTACCAGCAACGAAATGCTCAATGAGTCGACCGGAAGTGCGCCAGATAAACGCGATCTCTTAAACCTCATGGTTTCCCCTAATACGGAGAGAGATCTCTATGTCAGCCCCAAAAGTTTAGGAGAGTCCAGAGAACCCTTTTCAAAGGGTTCTCTGGCGGGGCCCGGGGCAGCGCCCTGCCTTCTTCCCGACACCCGGTCGAGATCCAAAAAAAAGGGCTGCTCAATGCGAGCAGCCCTTTTGTGTCGGTAATCCGAAGCCTTGCTATTGCAGGATATCGGGCCTGGCGATGTCGACCTTGGCGTTCTTGCTGAGGTCGTCCATGAAGGCGGCGAGGGTTTCGCTGCGGTAGTTCTGGCTCGCCTGGTCCATCCAGAATTGCTTCTGTTCCTTCCAGGTCTTGTCCGGGGACGGGATGCGCTCGTTGAGGCGGGCCACGACGGCGCCGCCGTTGGGCATGGTGTAGACGAGCTTGAGCCAGTTGTCGCCCTTGGCCTCGAAGGCTCCCTTGGCCAGCGGTTGGCTCTGGCCTAGCTCGGCGATGTTGCCCTGGCGGTTGAAGGGCTTGCTGGTCTTGATGCGCGAGGCGTATTTCGCGGCGGCGGCCTTGGCGTTGGGGCCGGTCAGCTCGGCGAGGATCTTTTCGGCCTCTTTCTGTGCCAGCTCCGCGCCCTTGCGGCTCTTGAGGGTGTCGATGATGGTCGGGCGGACCAGGTCGAGGGCCATGACAGAAGCCGGGATGTCCTCGATCTTTTCCACGAGCATGTAGCCGCCGTTGATGGACACGGGGCTCTTGTACGCTTCGCCCGGGGCGAGGTCTGCCACCGCCTTGGCGGCGTCGGCGGACATGCCGAAGGTCTGGGCCAGGAACTGCGCGGGCATGGGATCGGTGGCGACGGCCTCGATGCCGAGCTCGGCGGCGATGTCGTTCAGGCTCATGCCGGAGACGAGCCGGTCGGTGGCCTGATCGAGCAGTTCGTTGACCTTGTCGGAACCCTTTTCCTGGGCCAGACGGGTCTTGATCTCGTCCTTGGCCTCTTCAAGGGTCTTGGTGGTCCCTTCCTTTTTGTCCTCGACCTTGATGATGTGCCAGCCGAAGCGGGTCTGGACCGGCTTGGAGACGTCGCCCTTGCCCAGGGCGAAGGCCGCGTCCTCGAACGCCGGAACCATGGAACCCTTGCCGAACCAGCCCAGGTCGCCGCCATTGGAGGCGCTGGGGCCGTCGGAGTTGTCCACGGCGAGCTTGGCGAAGTCCGCGCCAGCCTTGGCTTCCTCGTAAATCTTGTCGATGCGCGCCTTGGCCTTTTCCTTGTCGGCGTCGGAGTCGGAGCTCTTGACCGCGACCAGGATGTGGCGGGCGTGGATTTGTTCGGGCTCCTGCAGGGAGTCCTTGTTGGCTTCGAAGTAGGCCTTGATCTCATCGTCGGTGACGGTCTGGAATCTGGCCAGGTTCTCCGGGGTGAAGGTGAGGGTCCGCAGCGAGGTCTGGGCCGGGATTTTGAAGCGGTCCTGGTTCTCGTCGTAGTAGGCCTTCACTTCGGCCGCGTCGACATGCACCTGATTACGGAAGTCGACGGGCAGGGTCTCGATGTAGTCGATGCGCACCTGCTCGGCGATCCAGTCGAAGAGCTGGCGGGCCTGGGCCTCGGATACGTCGGCCGAGGCGGCCACGGCGTCCTTGACCTTCTGCATGGTCAGATCGCGGCGGTAGCTCTTTTCGAACTCGGCCGGGGTCATGCGGATTTCCCTGAGTGCCGCCTGGTAGCGGTCGTTGCTGAATACGCCCTTGGCGTCCTTGAAGGCGGGCACGGCGGCGATGCCGGCGGCCACTTCCTTGTCGGAAGCGCGGATGCCGAGCTTCTCGGCCTCGCCGAGGAGCAGCTTCTGGCTTATGAGTTCGCCAAGGACCATCTGCTTGAATTCGGGCGACCGAAGCTGCCCGGCGGGCAGATCGGGATTCGAACGGCGGAGGTTTTCCGATGCGCGCATGAACATCGATTCGTATTCGGCCCTGGATATGGCCTGCCCGTTGACCGTGGCCACGGTCGGGTCGCCCGAGTTGTCCAGCCCGGACATGCCGAAGGCGAAGACGAAGACGATGATGATGATGGCGAAGAGTATCTTGACGATCCAGCCGGACGCGTTTTCGCGCATTATTTCTAACATTTTTGCTCCGATAGCTATGATGAACGGGGTGTCTCCCCCATATGGGGAGACACCGTCGTGCCGGTCTTAGGACTTGCCCTCCCGAACGGCGTTCAGGAGACCACCTGCCTGGATAATCTGTAGTTCCTTTTCGGTCAAATCATTTGTGACCGCAACGGTTGCGCCGGAACCGGAGACCATGTTCACGGTTCCGCCGGGGGTGATTTCCGAGGCCGGGATGGTCAGGTCGGCTCCTTCGTCCATGCGGTCGTAGTCTGCGGGGTCGACCAGAAGCAGGGGCAGGATGCCGAAGTTGATGAGGTTGGCGCGGTGGATGCGGGCCAGGGACTTGACCACGACGGCCTTGACGCCCAGGTGGCGAGGGCCCAGGGCCGCATGTTCGCGGCTGGAGCCCTGTCCGTAGTTCTCGCCGCCCAGGATGATGCCCTTGCCGTGTTCCTTCATGCGGCCCACGAATCCTTCGTCCACGCGGGAGAAGATGTACTGGCTGATGGCCGGAATGTTGGAGCGTAGCGCGGTGATCTGCGCGCCAGCGGGCAGGATATGGTCGGTGGTGATGTTGTCGTCGACCTTGAGCAGAATCTTGGCTTCAATGGTCTCGGGCAGCTTGTCGAAGTCTTCCAGGGCCACGATGTTGGGGCCGCGCAGGACTTCGACGGACGAGCCGTCCTCGGGCGGGAAGACGAACAGGCCGCGGATGGACGGGACGTCCTCCGGCAGGGCGACGCGCTCGGGCGCGGGGCCCCAGGTGGCCGGGTCGGTGAATTCGCCGTCCAGGGCGAGACGGGCCGCGGTCTGGGCGGAGACCAGGAATATCTGGCCGTCCTGGGTGCCGGAGCGGCCCTCGAAGTTGCGGTTGAAGGTGCGCACGGACACGCCTGCCGACACCGGGGAGCCGCCCATGCCGATGCACGGGCCGCAGGAACATTCGAGCAGGCGCGCGCCCGCATCCAGCAGCGGTTCGATGAGCCCTTCGCGGGCGAGCATCTTCATGACTTGCTTGGAGCCGGGGGAGATGAGCAGATCGGTCTCGGGCGGGGTCATTCTGCCGCTCAGAATCTGGGCGGTGTTCTTGAGGTCCGAGTAGGACGAGTTGGTGCAGGAGCCGATGGCTACCTGATCGATCTTCTTGCCCGCCAATTCCTTTACCTTGCACACCTGGTCCGGCATGTGCGGCTGGGCCACCATGGGCTCCAGCTCGGACAGGTTGATCTCGACGACCTCGTCGTATTCTGCGTCCGGGTCGGCCACGAGTTCGATCCAGTCGTGGGCGCGGCCCATCTTGGTCAGGAAGTCGCGGGTGGTCTCGTCGGACGGGAAGATGGAAGTGGTCGCGCCCAGTTCGGCGCCCATGTTGGTGATGGTCGCGCGGTCGGGCACGGACAGG
This sequence comes from Pseudodesulfovibrio thermohalotolerans, assembly GCF_021353295.2. Taxonomy (NCBI): domain Bacteria; kingdom Pseudomonadati; phylum Thermodesulfobacteriota; class Desulfovibrionia; order Desulfovibrionales; family Desulfovibrionaceae; genus Pseudodesulfovibrio; species Pseudodesulfovibrio thermohalotolerans. The sequence continues at coordinate 3,804,227 of NZ_CP120635.1, forward strand.
GAGGCCACGCCGGGACCGGCGTATTCGAAGACCTTGCCCACGCCGCCCTTGACGGTCAGGCGGCGCAGCAGTTCGAGAATGACGTCCTTGCCCTGGGCCCAGCCGGTCAGTTCGCCGGTCAGCTCGACCTTGACCACCTTGGGCATGGGGATGAAGTACGGTTCGCCCGCCATGGCCAGCGCCACGGAGAGGCCGCCCGCGCCCATGGCCATGGCTCCGATGCCGCCCGCGGTGGGGGTGTGGGAGTCCGAGCCGATGAGGGTCGCGCCGGGCTTGGCGAAGTTTTCCAGGTGCAACTGGTGGCAGATGCCGGTGCCGGCGGGCGAGAATACCGCGCCGGACTTGGCGGCCACGGTGCGCAGGAAACGATGGTCGTCGGGGTTGCGGAAGCCCATCTGCAGGGTGTTGTGGTCAACGTAGCTCACGGACAGGTCCGTGCGGACCCTGCCGATGCCGATGGCCTCGTATTGCAGCCATGCCATGGTGCCGGTGGCGTCCTGAGTCAGGGTCTGGTCTATGCGCAGGCCCACCTCTTCGCCGGGAACCATGTTGCCGGAAACGAGGTGCTTCTCGATGATCTTGCGGGTGATGTTCTTGCCCATGCTCTCTCTCCTGGAATACGGGGGTCTCTCTCTCGATGCCGTCCGGGTGCGGTCGTTCCGGATTATTATCCTCCAGGCCGCGCCCCGGACAGGGTGGTCCTTGTCGTAAAATGAAGCGGGGCTCAGAAAAGGAAGCCGTTCTTGAGGCCCTCGGAGGGCTCCAGCTCCTCGATACCGAGCTTGATCCTGTTTATCTTGTTGGTGCGGAACTGGATCTCCACGTCGAGGCGCAGCTTTTTCTGCTGCATTTGGAAGATTTCCTCGTGGCGGTATACGCCCTTGGCCGGATCTTCCTCTTCGCGAAGCCGCCGTACGGCCTGTTTTGTCTTTTCCAGGTCCAGACTCAGTTCCGCCACCTCCGCCTCAAGGACGTTGACGTCATCGCTGAGCCGTTTCTCACCGGATTTTGATTCTTCTTCTTGTGTCATCCTTCTTCTCGCGTTCCGGTTTGGGTTTCATCTTGCCCGTGGGCAGGGAGTTATAGAAGTTCCAGAACTCGGGCCAGGTGGCGGTCACCTCGCCGTGGTTTTCGAGGACGATGCCGGGCACGGCGAAGGAGGCCAGGGCGCAGCCCATGGACCAGATCGGGTCGGGGCTGAACCAGGTGCCGTCCCAGCGCGGATTGCCGGATTTGAGCTCGATGACGTCGCCGTCGATTTCGTAGCTCGCGCCCATGCGGTCCAGAAGCTCGATGGCCACGTCGTTGTTCGCGCCGGACAGGCGGGCGTGGCCCGCCTTGAGCGCCAGGGCCAGGGCCATGGGCATGAAGTCGGAGGATGCGCCCAAGGTGATGGCCGGGGCTTCGGGCAGTTCGCCTTCCATGGAGGCCACCACGTTCTCGGTGGCCTTGTCGATGCGCAGGCCGAGCGCCTTGAGCTGCTCCAGCACCCGTTCGGCCTGTTCGCCGGCGGGCCATGCGCCCTCCACGTTTATCCGGCCGCCGCACAGCAGGGGCAGGGCCAGGAGCATGGCGTTCAGGGGTACGGAAAGGGGCAGTTGCGGCTTCGGGTCGATGGACGGGACGCCGTCGGACACGGTTACGGAATCCTTGCCGAGCTTGGCCTTGATGCCGCAGGCGTCGAGCACGGATACGGCTTCGGCCACGCGGTCGCGGGCCTCGGAGGTGAGCCCCTTGATGGTCAGTCCGCCGGGATAGGACCAGGCGGCCAGGGTCAGGGCGGCTGCGAAATCAGGGTCGATGAAGCCGGGCAGGCTCACTTCCGCGTCCATGGCTCCGCCGCACTCCAGGCGGACCGGCAGGCCCGGGTTGTTCGGGTTCATGGGTACGACCCGCGCGCCCAGGGACGGCAGCACCTTGTTCAGCGACGAGGCGTCCAGGAGTTGCAGGGAGGGCTTGCCCGTGAACTTGCACCGCCCGGCGTGGCCCAGGGCCAGGCAGAGCAGCATATAGAAATTGAACTTGTCTTCGCCCACAAAGGCCATGCTGCCTTCGAACTGGAGGGTCCGGCCGCCGTCGTTGCGGATGAAGTCATCGTCCCAATGGATGGGCGCGCCCACCTGCTTGAGGGCCTTGGCCAGGTCCTTGTTCGGGGCGTTCATGGTCACCGGGGCCAGGGTGACGGAGGCTCCCGCGCTCGCGGCCATGGCCAGCATCATGCGGGTGAAGCGGAACGAGCGGGGGCCGGTGATGCCCGCCGAGATGGGTTCCACGCGCGGGGCGAGCTTGTAGCCTTCGCCCTCGAACTTCTTGCGCGCGTCGGCCAGGGAGAACTGGTTGAGCAGGGTGAAAAGCTGCTTGGACAGCTTGGCGTCGAGGCCGAGACGGCCGGATGCCCTGTCGAAGGAGCCGCGCAGCAGCTTCTCCAGCTTGGGGTCGACCAGGGACTTCTGGCGGGATTTGCGCCATGCCCCTTCCTTGCGGATGAGGAACGCGCGTTTTTCCAGCAGATGCAGGATCTGGTCGTCGATGTCGGAAATATCGTTGTAGCGGCGGCCGGTGACCTCGTCGGACTTGGACGGGCCGTCTTCGTCTCGGGCGGGCGCTTCCGGCCTGCGGCCGAAGAAATCGCGGTCGTTGCGCTTGTTGAACTTGCGCGGGCCGCGGCGTTCGTCGCGTCGCGGTCGGTTCATGTCTTTGCGGGGGGATTCGTTTGCGGCGCCCTGTTCGGCGTCCTTGCGGGGACGGTCCTCGAAGGGACCGTCATCTTTGCGGATCTTGATCATCGTCTTTCCGTCTTCCTTATTTGTGATATGGTTCCCTGTGAAAGGGAAAGGCTTCTCTAGCCTGAAAACGCGCGATTTGCAAGGCCCGGCGCGCTGTCCGCCCCGATGGGAGGGCGTCGCATCCGTGCTGGACATGACGCGGCGCAACAGGCAGATTGTATAGAGTCGGTTCTCTATTTCGGACCCGGACCGGCGCGATCATGCGAAACACCGTAATTCTCTGGAGGTTGAAACCATGAAGAAAGTTTTGATAGCCGCGTTGATGGCCTGCTTTCTGGCCGCCGGATACGGCTGCGCCACCAAGGCCCAGCAGGGCGCGGCCGTTGGCGGCCTGGCTGGCGCGACCATCGGCTCGCTGACGTTCAAGGACAAGCTCCTCGGGGCGGTCGTTGGAGCGGGCGTGGGCACGCTGTTCGGCTATATCGTGGGCAATGAATGGGACAAGTACGACGAGGCGCAGGTCCAGAAGACCCTGGAGACCGGCAGGTCCAACCAGGCCAGCGTCTGGACCAATCCCGACACCGGGGCGAACTACTCGGCGACCCCGAGTCCTCCCTATGTGGCGGAAAACAAGGTCTACCGCGATGTGTATATCAAGGACGAAAAGGATGGCGACACGATCATGGCCAAGGCCTGGCGCGACGATGACGGAGTCTGGCATCTGAAGCAGTAGCCGTCCGAGATAAATGGACAACGAACAGGGGCTGCCCACGGGGCGGCCCTTTTTTTCGCGTGGAACCGACGCGGCCCCGCGCCATTGGCCGAAAAAGAGGGGGGCCGGCGGAAACCGACCCCCCCTGAACGGCCGGCATAACCGGCCCGCTTATGTATCAGATTACTTCATGTCCTGACCGGAAGCGGCCTTCTGCATCTTGACCTCGACCTTTTCGGTGAGGTTCTCGTAGTAGTCGCGGAGGATGACCAGGACTTCGTCACGGCCAAAGTGATCCGGAACCTCGGCGCCTTCGGACAGTGCCTTGCGGAGCTTGGTGCCGGACAGGATGACGCGGTCTTCCTTGGTGTGCGGGCAGGTGCGCATGGAGGCCATGCCGTCGCACTTGTAGCAGTAGAAGGTCCAGTCGATGTTCATCGGCTGGCAAAGCAGGGCCTTGCCGGGTTCGGGGCAGGCTTCGTTGACGTAGGGGATCTTCTTGAAGATGTCCTGGGCCTCGAACAGGCCGTAGAAGTCGCCGACGCCGGCATGGTCGCGGCCGATGAGCATGTTGTTGATGCCGTAGTTCTGGCGGAAGGTGGCGTGCATCAGGCCTTCACGCGGACCTGCGTAACGCATGTCGAGCGGGTAACCGGCGTTGATGACGTTCTCGGGCACGAAGTAGTTGTCGATCAGGGTCTGGATGCACTTGATGCGGACTTCACCCGGGATGTCGCCCGGCTTCAGGTTGCCGATGAGGGAGTGGATGACCACGCCGTCGCAAACTTCGATGGCGATCTTGGCCAGGAATTCATGGGAGCGGTGCATGGGGTTGCGCAGCTGCAGGGCGGCAACCTTGGACCAACCGCGCTTTTCCATCTCGGCGCGAATCTGAGCGGGGGTCTGGTAGACGCCCGGGTAACGCTTGGCGTAGTCGCCCTCGGACAGGACCTTGACGGGACCGGCCAGGTTGTACTTGCCCTGAGCCATGACCATCTGGACGCCGGGGTGGTCTTCCATGGCGACTTCCCAGAACTTGTCGTCAGCGGAATCTTCGCCGTGGCCCTTGTAGACCAACTCGCATTCCCACTTCTTGTCGGCTTCGGTCATCTCGTACTTTTCTTCGATCTTCATGGTCGCGTAGACCACGCCGTCCTTGGCCTTCAGGGCCACTTCGTCACCGACTTTGACGTCTTCGTCGTCAGTGTCGAGAGTGATGGGGATGGGCCAGAAGGTTCCATCGGCCATCAGGAACTTTTCGCAGACGCCGGCCCAGTCAGCCTTCTTCATGAAGCCGTTCAGCGGAGAGAAGCCGCCGATGCCCATCATGATCAGGTCGCCCTTGGCGCGATCGGAAATATCGAGGGTCTTCAGGCCTTCGGCTTTTTTGATTTCAGCTTCGAGCTCTGCGCCTTCGAGCAGACAGCAAACGAGACCTTTTCCACCGTGGGGTGCTACGAGGTTAGACATTTAAGCCTCCTAAGTTTTTAGTCAGTGATTCCATAGCCTTCATTCATGGCGTGCCGCCTTGGCCGCTTGCAAGACCATGAGTAATTCCCATTTAGAGGGTCCGCCTTTATTGGCTGTTTGTGAAAGTCGTGTCAAGCTGTTTTTTCTGCCCGTACTGCAACAATTTGCCGCCGGAAGGGGGTTGAGGACGCCGGGTAGACCTTCTCGGGAAAAAGTCTAGAAAAAATGGGTTTTTTCTCCGTATTTTTCTCCTGTTATTTCAGCATGTTGATTTGTCGCTATAATATTACCGGATAAATTTAAAAAAGGCTTGCAATTCTTTGTTTGTTTAAACTAAAAACGGTAAGGGTTTCAATAGTCGTTTTTTTGCGGCCCGCTTTGCGCTGGCGGTACGTGTGAATGCTTGCCGGGCGGGCGTTTCCCGGCAACAAGTCCAAACCCCGAGCTTTGGTGACATTATACGCTTGTTCAAAAATTCACTTTCACGTTGACAAGGGTGTTGCGTCTTGCTACTCCCAAATTCCGCCCGGTTAAAAAGGGCGTCGATTTTCGTTTAGGTAGAGGATGTCGGTTATCATGAATAATAAAACCCTATTTAGGAGGAGAAGTTATGCCGACCTTTGTTAACCCGGAAAAATGTGACGGCTGCAAGGGTGGCGAAAAGACCGCTTGCATGTACATTTGCCCTAACGATCTGATGATCCTGGATCCCGCCGAAATGAAGGCCTACAACCAGGAACCGTCCGCTTGCTGGGAATGTTACTCCTGCGTGAAAATTTGCCCCCAGGGCGCTATTGAAGCCCGTCCGTACGCCGACTTCGCCCCTATGGGTGGTACCTCCATCCCGATGCGTTCCGCTGAAGACATCATGTGGACCATCAAATTCCGTAATGGCAGCGTGAAGCGCTTCAAGTTCCCCATCCGCACCACTGCTGAAGGTTCCATCAAGCCCTTCGACGGCAAGCCCGAACCTGGCGATCTGGACTCCGAGCTCCTGTTCACCGAGACCGCGCTGGTTGATCCGAAGACCGCCGTCATGGAAGAGGCCTCCGTCACTGACGCCGACCTGAAGAAAGAGTGGAAGCTGGAAGACTACGCCAGCCTGGTCTAGTCCCGGTTTGCGAGATCTTGTCTAATTTAGACTACTTGAATCACTTCAAATATTAGGAGAAAAACTATGCCTCTGCTTCCTATCAAAGAAGCCTCCAAGGGTGTTGCTCTCGCCGAGCCGGAAATCATCGAACAGCACGTTGATATCCTGTTGGTCGGCGGCGGCATGGGTTGCTGCGGTGCCGCCTTCGAGGCCGTCCGCTGGGCCGACAAAGTAGATCCTTCCCTGTCGATCATGCTTTGCGACAAGGCCGCTCTGGAGCGTTCCGGCGCTGTTGCTCAGGGCCTGTCCGCCATCAACACCTACTGCGGTGAGAACGATGTCGACGATTACGTCCGCATGGTCCGCACCGACCTCATGGGCATCGTCCGCGAAGACCTGATCTTCGACCTGGGCCGTCACGTTGACGACTCCGTCCACCTGTTTGAAGAATGGGGCCTCCCCGTTTGGGTCAAGAAAGACGGCAAGAACCTCGACGGCGCCAAAGCCAAGGCCGAAGGCCTCGCCATCCGCGACGGCGCTGCTCCGGTCCGTTCCGGCCGCTGGCAGATCATGATCAACGGTGAGTCCTACAAGTGCATCGTCGCCGAGGCCGCGAAGAACGCCCTGGGCGAGGACCGCTACGTCGAGCGTGTCTTCATCGTTAAGATGCTCCTGGACGCCAACGAGCCCAACCGCATCGCCGGTGCCGTCGGCTTCTCCACCCGTGAAAACAAAGTTTACGTCTACACCTGCAACGCCGCTGTCGTGGCTTGCGGCGGCGCCGTCAACGTCTACCGCCCCCGCTCCACCGGTGAGGGCATGGGCCGCGCCTGGTACCCGGTCTGGAACGCTGGTTCCACCTACACCATGTGTGCTCAGGTCGGCGCTGAAATGACCATGATGGAAAACCGCTTCGTCCCCGCCCGCTTCAAGGACGGTTACGGCCCGGTCGGCGCTTGGTTCCTGCTCTTCAAGGCCAAAGCCACCAACTACAAGGGTGAGGACTACTGCGAGACCAACCGCGCCATGCTGAAGCCTTACGAGGATCGCGGCTACGCCAAGGGTCACATCATCCCCACCTGCCTGCGTAACCACATGATGCTCCGTGAAATGCGTGAAGGCCGCGGCCCGATCTTCATGGACACCAAGACCGCCCTGCTGAACACCGTCAACGGCGACCTGTCCGGTCCCGAGTGGAAGCACCTCGAGTCCGAGGCTTGGGAAGACTTCCTCGACATGTGCGTCGGCCAGGCCAACCTGTGGGCCGCCACCAACTGCGCTCCCGAGGATCGCGGTTCCGAGATCATGCCCACCGAGCCGTACCTCCTGGGCTCCCACTCCGGTTGCTGCGGCATCTGGGTTTCCGGTCCGGACGAGGCTTGGGTTCCCGAGTCCTACAAGGTCAAGGCCGACAACGGCAAAGTGTACAACCGTATGACCTCCGTCAACGGCCTGTTCACCTGCGCTGACGGCGTTGGCGCCTCCGGCCACAAGTTCTCCTCCGGTTCCCACGCTGAAGGCCGCATCGTCGGTAAGCAGCTGGTGCGCTGGTGCGTGGACCACAAGGACTTCAAGCCCGCGCTGAAGGAAACCGCCGCCGACATGGCCAAGGAAATCTACCAGCCCTGGTACACCTACGAAGAGAACAAGACCGGTTCCACCGATCCCGTCGTGAACCCGGCCTACATCACCCCGCACAACTTCATGATGCGCCTCATCAAGTGCACCGATGAATACGGCGGTGGCGTTGGTACTCTGTACATGACCTCCAAGGCTCTGCTGAACACCGGCTTCTGGCTGCTCGGCATGATGGAAGAAGACTCCAAGAAGCTCGCCGCTCGCGACCTGCACGAGCTGATGCGCTGCTGGGAGCAGTTCCACCGCCTGTGGACCGTCCGCCTGCACATGCAGCACATCGAGTTCCGCGAAGAATCCCGTTACCCGGGCTTCTACTACCGCGGCGACTTCATGGGCCTGGATGACTCCAAGTGGAAGTGCTTCTGTAACTCCACTTACGATCCCGCCACTGGCGTGACCACCGTCTTCAAGAAGCCCTACGTCAAGATCATCCCCGACGCCTAAGCTTAGGTAATGATCACCCCGAGAGCGCGGGTCCCCGGACCCGCGCTCTCTTAAGAATCCGGGGCTAAAATGGTCTGAATCCGGGCCGGGAAAACCGCTCCCGGTCCGGGTTTAGGCCATTTTGTGGCTTGAGCCTAACTTTATTCGGGAGGAGTTAAGAGAATGTCGAATAATAGTATTCTCGTAGTAGGCGGAGGGTTCGCAGGAATCACCGCCGCCCTCGAAGCCGCCGAAATCGGCTACGAGGTGTACATCGTTGAAACCAATCCCTACCTGGGCGGACGGGTAGCGCAGCTGAATCAGTATTTCCCCAAGCTGTGCCCTCCTTCCTGTGGTCTTGAGATTCAGTTCCAGCGCATAAAAAATAACCCCAACGTCAAGGTCATCACCATGGCCGACGTCACGTCCGTTTCCGGCTCGGCCGGCAACTACGACGTGCAGATCACGCAGCGGCCCCGCTACGTGAACGAAAAATGTACCGCCTGCGGCGATTGCGAGAAGGCCACCAAAAGCATGGTCAGCTCGGAGTTCGATTTCGGCACCGGGACCCGCGGCCTGGCGTACAAGACCCATCCTTTCATGTTCCCCATGCGTTACGTCGTGGACGCCGAGAACGCGTCCGAGACCGAGCTGGCCGCCATCAAGAACGCCTGCCCGTATGACGCCGTCGATCTCGACGACGCGCCCAAGACCATCGACCTGGCCGTCGGCGCCATCGTCGTGGCCACCGGCTGGAAGCCTTATGACGTCGCCAACCTGACCAACCTGGGCGGGGGCAAGCTGAAGAACGTTGTCACCAACATGCAGTTCGAGCGTATGTGCGCTCCCAACGGCCCGACCGTCGGCAAGATCAAGCGTCCCTCCGATGGAGCCGAGCCGCAGAAGATCGCCTTCGTGCAGTGTGCCGGTTCCCGTGACCAGAATCACCTGAACTACTGTTCGTACATTTGCTGCATGGCTTCCCTCAAGCACGTCCGCTATGTCCGGGAGCGTTCCGACGCGAGCGCAACGATCTACTACATCGACCTGCGCACCCCCGGCCGCTACGACAAGTTCAAGACCCTCACCGAGGCTGACGACAAGCTTAGCCTGGTCAAGGGCAAGGTGGCCGCCATTGTCGAAGACCGCGACGGCAACCCCATCGTCACCGTGGAAAACGCGCTGACCGGCATCAAGACCGACGAAAAGTACGACATGGTAGTGCTCGCCACCGGTATGCAGCCCAGCTGCGCCGGACTGCGCGTCCCGGCCGGATCGATCGACGGTGACGGTTTTGTCATCGACGGCGAGGGCATCATCGCCGCCGGTTGCGCCAAGCAGCCGCTCGACGTCATGAAGACCGCCCAGTCCGGCACCGCTGCCGCGATGAAGGCGATTCAAACCGTGGTAGGGAGGTAACCAATGGCTGAAAAGCTTGGAGTATATATTTGTGGAGGCTGCGACATCGGGGCCAATCTCGATGTCGAAGGACTGGCTCAGTTCTGCGCCAACGGCAAACACTCCTCCGCCGTTGTCGCGGCCAAGTCCAATCCGGTGCTGTGCAGCCCCGAGGGCAAGGCCATGATTGAGGCCGACATAGCTGAACACGGACTGGACGGCGTGGTCTGCTGCGCCTGTTCGCCCCGCGCCAAGTGGGACGTGTTCAAGTTCGGCGACGCCGTTCAGGTGGAGCGCGTCAACCTGCGCGAACACTGCGTCTGGTCCTACGAGGAAGATCCGAAGTTCCCCGGCCAGATGGAAGTCATCGCCAAAGACTATTGCAATATGGGAGTCACCAAGCTGATAAACAGCCGGATTCCCCAGCCCGAACTGCCCGACGCCTACAAGACCGTGCTGGTCGTCGGCGGCGGTTTCACCGGCCTGAACGCGGCGCTCAACGCCGCCAGCCTGGGGTACGAGGTGGTTCTGGTCGAGAAGGCCGACAAGCTGGGCGGCAAGGCCGCGACCATGTACAAGTCCTTCCCGCTGGGCGCACCTTATTCCCAGCGCGAGCAGCAGATTCATATCGATGAACTGATCGCCAAGGTCGAGAGCAACGACAAGATATCCGTCATCACCGGTGCCACCCTGGATTCCCTGGCCGGCGCTCCGGCCCAGTACAAGGCCACCATCGCCGGCAAGGAATACGAGATCGGCGCGGTCGTCATGGCCACCGGCTGGGTTCCCGGCAAGGGCGAGTTCCTGGCTCCGCTCGGTTACGGCTCCATCAAGAACGTGGTCACCGCCGCCGAGTTCGAGGCCATGGCCGCCAACGGCGGCATCAAGACCGCCGACGGCCGGACCCCGTCCTCCGTGGCCTTCATCGTGGACACCTCCCTGCTGACCAAGGATGTCTCCTACGGTCCCTGCGGCGAAGCCTGCGAGGAAGAGCTGCCCTGCGACGAGAACACCGATGAGGGCGCTTGCGAAGACTTCGTCTACGAAGACAAGGAATCCGCCAAGCACCTGGCATACTCTTCCGAGCTGACCTCCCTGGTGGCGTTGAAGCACGCCAACTACGTTCGCGAGCTCGCCCCCGACGCCGTGGCCTACGTGATCTACGATCACATGATGGTTCCCGGCATCAACGAGAAATACTACCAGGCCGCTCAGGACGATCCGGGTGTCATGCTGACCAAGGGCACCGTCACCGGAGTCGCCGAGGCCGGTTCCGCCGTGATCGTCAAGGCCAAAGACACCTTGATCGGCCAGGACGTCGAGCTGGTTGCCGACATGGTCGTGGTTCCCACCGCCATCGTCCCGACCACCGCCGCCAACCCGACCATGAACTTCGTCTACCGGCAGGGCCCGGCCTTCCCGGACCTCGAACTGTTCGACGGATTCGCGGATTCCAACTACATCTGCTTCCCGTATGAAACCCGCCGCACGGGCGTCTATGCCGCCGGTTGCGTGCGCCAGCCCATGGGATTGGGCCTCGCTGCCGAGGATGCGGCCGGTGCCGCCCTCAAGGCGATCCAATGCATCGAGTCCGCCAACCGCGGCGTGTCCGTGCATCCCCGGTCCGGCGACCTGAGCTTCCCCGAGTTCAACTTCACCCGCTGCACTCAGTGTAAGCGTTGCACCGAGGAATGCCCCTTCGGCGCGCTGGACGACGACGAGAAGGGCACTCCGATGCCCAACCCGACCCGTTGCCGCCGTTGCGGTACCTGCATGGGTGCCTGCCCGGAACGCGTCATCAGCTTCGCCAACTACGGCATCAGCCAGATCGGCCAGGCCATCAAGGAAGTGAAGGTTCCCGACACCCTGGACGAGGGCGGTCCCCGCATCATCGTTCTGGCCTGCGAGAACGACGCCTACCCGGCCCTGGATATGGCTGCCATGCGCGGCAAGTCCTGGTCCCCGTATGTTCGTTTCCTGCCTGTGCGCTGCCTCGGCTCGGTCAACGCCATCTGGGTCGCCGACGCCATGTCCAAGGGTATTGACGGCGTGATGTTGCTTGGCTGCAAGTACGGCGACGACTACCAGTGCCACTTCGTCAAGGGTTCCGAACTGTGCAACCGCCGCAAGGAGAACATCGCCGAGTCCCTGGGACGCCTCGGTGTCGAGCCTGAACGCGTCGAACAGTACGAGATCTCCATCGACATGTACGACAAGGTACCTGAACTGATCGACGAGTTCGTCAACAACATCACCACCAACTTCGGCCCCAACCCGTTCAAGGGTTACTAGGAGGTACGGCATGTCAAATACCGTCAAGGTACAACCGGACCTTAAGTTCGTAAAAGAGTTGCAGGCAGTAGGCGGCGACTCTCTGAAGAAGTGCTACCAGTGCGCCACCTGCTCGGTGGTCTGTCCCCTGTCCCCCGCCGACAGCCCGTATCCCCGCAAGGAGATGGTCTGGGCCCAGTGGGGTCTCAAGGACCGCCTGGTCAATGATATCGACATCTGGCTGTGTCACAACTGCGGCACCTGCTCCGACCTGTGCCCCCGCGGCGCCAAGCCGGGCGACCTGTTGTCCGCTCTGCGCAACATGGCCTATCGCAACCTGGCTCCGCTGCCGATCATCGGCAAATTGATGTCCAGCTCCAGCGGCATCCTGCCTCTGGCGGCCGTTCCGGCGATCATCTACGGAATCATCTGGATCATCATGGCCAGCGTCACCGGCTCCATGTTCCCCACCTTCGAGTGGGACGCGGCCAACCACGCATGGAAAGCCGTTGAGGACGGCGCGGTCGTCTTCGGCGGCCTGTTCCCCGGCGACTACACCATCGACCCGATCTTCATCCTGGTCTCCCTGTTCATGCTCTGGGGCTTCTACGCGGGCGTCCGGAACATGCTCAAGGCCTTCGATTCGCAGCCCAAGACCTTTATCGTGGGCCGCAAGGATGAGCCGAGCTTCATCGCTTGCCTGATCGACACCGTCAAATACGAGATCCTTCAGCATACCCAGTTCCTGGATTGCAGTGACGAGGAATCCGACGAACTCGACGTGCGGCGCGCCATCGGCCACCGCGGTCTCATGTTCGGCTTCATCGCGCTCATGATCGTCACCGGCGTCGTCGCCGGCGGCCATTGGGGCGGCTGGTTCTTCCGCCAGATCGGCATGGAAGGCCTGGGCGACATCCTGGCCTCCATCGGCCATACGCCGATGCCGCTGTGGTCCCCGATCAAGCTCCTGGCCTTCGTCGGTGCCGGACTCGGCATCTACGGCCTCATCGCCGTGACCAAGCGCCGGGTGAACCTGGACCAGGCCAAGCAGTCCTCCAGTTGGTATGACTGGTACCTGCTGGCCCTGATCTGGACCATCTTCCTGACTGGTATCGGTGCTCTGGTGTTCCGCCTCCTGGGCGTGGGCCTGCTGGCCTACCCGATTTACTACGTGCATCTGATCGGCGTGTTCATGATGCTCGCGTACCTGCCGTGGTCCAAGCTGGGCCACCTGGTCTACCGTACCGTGGCCCTGTCCTATGCCAAGAAGATTGGCCGCATCCCCATGGGCGCCGACAAATAGTCGCCTGGGTGAACATAAAAAAGAAGCTTACTTAGTTAAGGAGGCATCAAATGGCTGAAGCTAAGGTATTCCCCATGAACGCTTTCGTGTCTGTTCTGCGCGGCGAGGCCGCCGACCAGACTCAGCTCGATATGCTGGCTTACATCACCCAGGCTGAAACTCTGGACGCCGACGTCGCCCCCGTGGCGCAGGCTTTGTCCAAGGCCTGGATTTATGAACAGGAACCCGGCCTGACCTCTTACGCCGAAGGCGACATCTCCAAGCTCGGCAGCCAGGTCAAGATCGAGGCTCTGCCCGAGGCCGAGGCTGTTCGCGCCAAGGCCGTCCTGGACATCCTGGCCGGTCTGAAGGAAGAGAACGCCGCTCTCAAGGCCCAGGTCGCGACGCTGGAAGCCGAGAAAAAGGAACTGGCCGACAAGATCGGTCCCATGGAAGCCAAGATCAAGACCATCGACGCGCAGAACGCCGCCGGTGAGCAGAAGGTTTCCGTGGCCTCCAACAAGCTCGATGAGATGACCAAGAAGCTCAACGACCTCATGGCCGAAGTGGAAAAGGTCAAGAGCCAGGGCGTCGTGGTCGCCGGTGTTGCCGGTGAAGCTGGTGCCGCCGAGGAAGGCGGCATGGCCGCAGGACCCGAGGTCGGCGGCGAGCCCGAGGCTGATTTCGGTCTTGGCGGAGACGCGTTCGGCGGCGACTGGTAGTCCCGGACCATCCGACGAAAAAACAAGACCCCGCGCGATTTCGCGCGGGGTCTTTTTTTGCGCCGTCGATCCGGGAGCGGCAGCTTGGGATAGCGGGCCGTCTGCACATTTTTCGACCCACTTTCCCAAGCCTCGATACGTCGAGAGCCGCTGTTTGGGGGCTGCGCTCCCAAAGACGCTCCAGACGGCTGAACGGCCCGTTAGGTTGGTTTTGTTTCTTAGAATCAATGAGTTCAGGGGAAGGAGCGGGCATCGGCTCGAATTGTGTTCCCAGGTGTGTCAAAAATCGCTGTTCGGTGGTTCAGGCCTTCAAAAATGATCCAGACGGCTGAAATCCCGGTCCTGATTTTCTTTGATGAGGCGGAAGAGGGCAAGCTATGGGCTGATGGCTTGCGGAATCCCATATCGAAACGAAAAACCCGAAATGCAACGTCCGCCGAAGGCGGCAGAAAAATTTGGGAAAAGGAGAGGATAGGGGGCTAGGGGAAGGGAGGGAAAGAAGGTTCATTCCGGGTACATAGGTAACACATTAGTCCGGGAACATGGGTAACACTTTGGGCATGGAAGCCTGGAGGTGCACATGCCCTGGAAAGAGGTGAAACCTATGGATGCGAGATGGAATTTTGTCATGGAGGCGATCCTGCGGGGTGAGCCTATGGTGTCCCTGTGCCGGAAGTATGGAATCATCCGGAAGACGGGATACAAGTGGCTGAACAGATACTATAAATACGGAGCGCACGGGTTCTGCGGGCTGAGCCGAGGGCCGCGCCGGTGTCCAAGACACCCATCGAAATGCGCGAGGCCATTGTCGCGCTGCGCAAGGCGAATCCCGGCCAAGGTCCCCGCAAGATCGCCGGGGAATTCCGTGCCAGGGGCCTTAAGGCCCCCTCTCCCTGCACCATTGCCGTCATCCTGAAAGAGGAAGGGCTGACGCGGCAAAGGAGGAAACGCAACGCTTGTTTCCGCCAATGGCCAGGGCAATTGACCGTCCCTGACCATCCCAATCATGTTTGGACCGTGGATTACAAGGGCTGGTTCCGAAGGATGCATCGCTCTTTGAAACGAGAATCCCGCAAGGGCTGGAATATGCGCCAGCAGACACGGCTTATGCGCTCCTGGCGTAGGATTTACAACCATCGGCGCGGTCACGAGGCGCTTGGCATGGCCGTGCCCGCCAGCCGATACGCCCGGTCAGTCCGGCAGTGTCCCCCTATCATTCCAGATTTTCAATATGATGCGGACGTCGTTGTCAGGCGTGTCAAACGCAGCGGGGAAATCTTGTGGGCCGGGAAAATGCGGTACATCAACCAGGGGGTGCGCGGTTGCACGGTAGGGCTGCTGGAAAACCAAAATCGCGATATGAATGTTTACGCCGGATCGGTCCTGCTGGGGTCTTGAAAAGGGACGGCTCTGGGGGCCTGATCAGGCCCCCAGAGCCGAAACAGGGACAGTAAAAGTGTTACCTATGTTCCCGAACAGAAGTGTTACCCTTGTTCCTGGTTGCACAAAGCCTTTTTTTTCAAAGGGTTTTCCTTCCCCTTTCCCCGGCCGCGGGGACATCCTACACGTCGATTTCGACGCCGATGGGGCAATGGTCGGACCCAAGGATATCGGGTTCGATCCAGGCACGGACGACGCGATCCCTGAGTTCCTCGGAGACGAAGAAGTAGTCGATGCGCCACCCGGCGTTGTTCTTGCGTGCATTGAAGCGATAGGACCACCAGGAGTAGTGGTGCGGGCCGTCTTCGAACAGACGGAAGGTGTCCACGTATCCGGCGTCGATGAACTTGTCGATCCAGGCGCGTTCCTCGGGCAGGAAGCCGGAGCGTTCGCTGTTGGCCTTGGGATTCTTGAGGTCGATTTCCCTGTGGGCGGTATTGAAGTCGCCGCCGACCACGATGGGCTTGGACTTCCGCAGGCTTTCGGCGTGATCGAGGAAGGCGTCGTAAAAGCCCATCTTGAAGTCCAGCCGCTCGTCGGACATCTGCCCGTTGGGGAAATAGATGTTGAAGAGGTGGAAGTCCGGATATTCGAGATGGAGCACCCGGCCCTCGTCGCGGAAACGGTCATCGGGCAGGCCGGTGTCCCAGCCCAGGGGCTCGGGATTGGCGAAGCACGCCACGCCGGAATAGCCCTTCTTTTTCTTGGACCAGTTCCAGTAGTGGTTGGAAAAGGAGTCGGGTTCGCGCTCCTCGGCGGCGAGTTGGTCGGGCTGAACCTTGGTCTCCTGAAGCATGACCACATCCCCGCCGCAGCCGTCCAGCCAGTCGCGAAAGTCCTTTTTGAGCACGGCCCGGTAGCCGTTGACATTCCATGAATAGATAATCATCGCGTCTCCTGAAAAAAAAGGAGGGGGGAACCGGCTCGGGCCGATTCCCCCTTCATGCCGCGTGTGCGGCGAAAACTAGTGCTCGTTGGGGGTGCTGATCTTGATCATGACCAGTGCGGCGATGGTCAGGAACAGTCCCAGGAAAAACCAGAAAAAACCCATCATGTTCGCATCCTCCACGTATTTAAACCATTGTGCCTACGCCCATAACAGAAACTCCGGCGGATGGAAAGGGACAGCGGCCCGGAAAGGACTTCCCGGGCCGCCTGTTTTCGATCCCGCAAAAATGGCTACGGTTCAATGGTCGAGCCGAGCGCCTTGAGGAACTCGCGCATCCATTCGGGATGGGCGGGCCAGGCCGGGGCAGTGACGATATTGCCGTCGGCGCAGGCGTTGGAGGCCGTGGCGTTGACTTCGCACCAGGTGGCCCCGGCCGCGTCGATGTCCGGTTTGACCGCGGGATAGGCGGTGCAGGTCCTGCCCTGGATGACGTCTGCCGCGGTGAGCAGTTGCGGCCCGTGGCAGATGGCCGCGATGGGCTTGCCCGCCTCGGCGAAGTGGCGCACGCATTCGATGACGTCCGGGTTGAGACGCAGGTATTCAGGAGCGCGTCCGCCGGGAAGGACCAGGGCGTCGTACTCCTCGGCCCGGATATCCTCGAAAGCGGCGGTGATGCCGAAATTGTGGCCCGGTTTTTCGGAATAGGTCTGGTGCCCCTCGAAATCATGCACGGCGGTCGCCACGGTTTCGCCCGCCTTCTTGCCGGGGCATACGGCGTCGACATGGTGGCCGACCATCAGGAGCATCTGAAAGGGAACCATGGCTTCGTAGTCTTCGACGAAGTCGCCGACCAGCATCAGTATTTTCTTGGCTGCCATTTGCTTCCTCCAAGGTAGAGTTTTTCGGATTGTAAAAATCATATCCCTCCCCGGTTTTTTGTCAACACGGTCTGGTGACAATCCGCGCCCCTTGCCGTAGAACCGGCGCATGAGCCGATTCGACGCCATCATTCTCGGAGCCGGGGCCTCGGGCCTGTGGTGCGCCATGACCGCCGGAGCGCGGGGGCGCAACGTGGCCGTGATCGACCACGGCACCAAGGCCGCGCGCAAGGTGCGCATTTCCGGCGGAGGCAAGTGCAACTTCACCAACCTGAACGTTTCGCCCGCCCACTACCTCTGCGCCAACCCACATTTCGTCAAATCCGCCCTGGCCCGGCTCTCGCCGTGGGACGTTGTCGGGTTCCTGGGCGATCACGGAATAAGCTTCGAGGAGCGCGACCACGGCCAGCTCTTCACTTTGGAAGGCGCGGGCCGGGTGGCGGGCGCGCTGCTCGACCGCTGCGCGCGCACAGGCGCGGCCATGCTGACCGGGCAGGACGTCGGCAAGGTCTCCGGCACGGGACCGTTCACGGTGGATGTCGGCGGCTCGACCGTAACGGGCGACAGGCTTGTCCTGGCGCTGGGCGGCCCGTCCTGGCCGCAGGCCGGGGCCACGGACTTCGGTTTCCGGCTGGCCGAACAGTTCGGGCTTGCGCTCGTCCCGCCCCGTCCCGGCCTGGTTCCGCTGGTCTTTCCGAAACGGCTTCGTCCGATGTGCGCCGAGATGGCGGGCAACGCCCTGCCCGCAACGGTCGAGACCGGCTCCGCACGCTTCACCGATCCCCTGCTTTTCACCCACCGGGGCGTATCCGGCCCGGCCGCGCTTCAGGCGTCCAACTATTGGCGCGAGCACCAGCCCGTGACCATCGATTTTCTGCCCGGCCAGAGGCTGGAGGACGTTATCGCGGAACACCGCGCCTCCAACCGGCAGTTGCGCAACCTGCTCGCCCGCATCCTGCCCAAACGGCTGCCGGGCCTGCTTCTGGACGCGGCCCTGGCCGGAACCGAAGTCAGCCAGTTGTCCAAAGCGGGGATCGAAACAGCGTGCGAGCGAATTCACCGCTTCACTTTCACGCCGTCCGAAACCGAGGGCTATGCCAAGGCCGAAGTCACCGTGGGCGGCGCGGCCACGGACCGCATCTCCTCGAAGACCATGGAATGCCGCGATGTGCCGGGCCTGTTCGTCATCGGCGAGACCCTGGACGTGACCGGCCACCTGGGCGGGTTCAACCTGCACTGGGCGTTCGCGTCGGGACAGGCCTGCGGCGAAGCGCTCTGATCCGGCGGCGCGGACGAAAAAACCCCGCCGCTTTCGCGACGGGGCTTCCGCATTTTCTGTCCGGCCCGTTTATGCCCGGGCCTTATCCCAAAAATCCGGCCACTGCTCCAACAGCTTCTTCATGGCCTTGCCGCGATGGGAACGGCCGTTCTTCACGGCGGGGTCCAGCTCGGCCACATGGCAGCCGAACTCGGGGTCGATGACGATGACGTCGTAGCCGAAACCGCCCGCGCCCTTGTAGCCGTGGCCGACCACGATCTCGTATGCGCCGTCCGCGCTGATTTCCGCGCCGTTGGGAGCGGACGCGGCCATGACGCAACGGTAGCGGCCCGTGCGCCTGTCGTCGGGCACGTCCTTCAACTCGGCCAGCATCTTCTCGTTATTGTCGTGATCGTCGTGCTGTTCGCCCGCGAAACGCGCGGAATAGACGCCGGGGCGGCCGTCCAGCGCATCGATCTCGATGCCGGAATCGTCGGCCACGGCCACCAGGCCGGTGATCGCGGCCACGGCGCGCGCCTTGATGAAGGCGTTCTCCAGAAAGGTCTCGCCGGTCTCGGGGATGTCGCCGATCTCCGGAAACTCGGCCAGACTCTTGACCGCCACCCCGAAGGGTTCGAGCATGACGGAAAGCTCCCTGATCTTGCCCTTGTTGTTGGTCGCCAGAACGATGGTGTCCATAAAATATCTCCCTGAGGTGGTTTGCTTCAGGGGGCTGAACCTACGCGGACTTGGCCGAATCTTCAACCGCCAGGATGGGCGGCAGGAAGAGCGTCACCTTGGTGCCGATCCCTTCCATGGACGTCAGATCGACCCGTCCGCCCAGTTCGCCCACGATCTTGTGTATCTGGGCGAGGCCGAGGCCGACGTTCTTGTCCTTGGTGGAGAAGAACGGACTGAATATCTTATCGCGTATTTCCAAGGGGATGCCCGTGCCGGTGTCCTCCACGGTGAGCATGGCCATGTCGTGGTTCATGGAGGTGGTCACGTAGAGCTTGCCGCTGGCGGGCATGGCCTCAAGGGCGTTCTTGACCAGGTTGATGAGACACTGCTTGATAAGGTCCGGGTTGGCGTGCACCTTTGCCATGCCCTCGTCCAGGGAAATATACGGTTCCACGCTCTGGTTGGAGCAGGGCAGTTGCATGACGTCCATGGCGGCACGGACCATCTCGTTCAGGTCCACCTCGGCCACCTCGGCCTCGGTGGGCCGGGCGAAATTGAGCAGGCTGCGCAGGACCTCGTCCAGCCGCCTGGATTCGTCCAGGATGATGGACAGCTTCTCCCGCGCCTTATCGTCCACGCCCCGACTGCGCATCAGCGAATTGGCGAAACCGCTGATGGAAAAAAGCGGGTTGCGGATTTCGTGGGCCATGTAGGTGGACAGCTCGCCCACCGAGGCCAGCCGCTCGGCCTGTTGCAGGCGGTTCTCCATGGACCGCCGCTGGGTGATGTCCCGGCGCACGGCCACCACATGGTTCACTGCGCCGTCCTCGTCCGCGACCGGGCTGGTGTAGATTCGGAAATACTGCATCCGCCCGTCGCCGCCCACCAGGCTGGTGGTGGTCTCGGCCGGAGTGCGGGTCTTCAGGGTCTTGAGGAAGGGGTCCTCCCACTCCTCGCATTCCCCCTCGACGGTTCTGGTGAAAATCTCGCAGTAATGCCTGCCCACCAGGACCTTCTTGGGCAATCCGGAACGGTTCAGCACGGTCTGGTTCATGTCGAGCACCATGCCGTCCCGATCCAGGAAGAGAATCTCCTGGTCCATCTGGTCCACAATGGTCTTGAGCATGTTCTGGGTGTGCAGCAGGTCCACCTTGCAGGCCACCCACATCTGATTGGAGGTCAGCAGCCTGATGAAGAAGCGGGCCGCACCGCGTTCCACCAGGGTGACGGAAGGGGGCAGGAAATTGCGCAATTCGTGCACCAGGCCCGGACGGCCCGTGGCCTCGATGACCATGTTGATCTCGGGGTGACTCCCGAGCATGGCCTTGTAGCCCGCATAGGTGGGGACCACCCGGCCCGCGTCGCTCGCCTCGGGAAGCACGGACTCGCCGGGCAAGGCCACGGCCACCACGCCGATCTCCTTGAGGATATCGTCGTTGCTCCGATCCTTGAACATCTCCCAGAAGGCAAGCAGGGCGGGAATGTCGCCGATCACTCCGATGACATACCGCTTGTCGTCCAGTTCGGAACCCTCGAACATTTGACCTCCTCCCCATTCCTGTGCTCATGTGGCGCGCGCCAAGGCTGGACTTTGCCACGCCACAAGATTACCCCATTCAGGAAATGTTATCAAAGGAAATGACATGGCGAAAACAGCAGGAACTCCCGTGAGAACATACACCATCAGCCTGGGCTGCCCCAAAAACCGGGTGGACACCGAGCGGTTGCTCGGCGCGCTCGGCTCAAACATGGTCCCGGCCGATTCCGTGGCCGACGCCGACCTGGTGCTCATCAACACCTGCGGCTTCATCCAGCCCGCCATCGAGGAATCCGTGGCCACTATCCTGGACGCCGTCGGCGAGGCGGCGGACACCATGGAAGGGACAGGGCGCAAGCCGCTGATCTGCGTGGCAGGCTGTCTGGTCTCGCGCTACGGCCAGGACCTCAAGGACGAGCTGCCCGAAGTGGACCTGTGGCTGAACACCGAGGAGATCGAGCAGTGGCCCGCCATGGCCGCCAGCGCCCTGCGGGCCGACCTTCCCGGCGACACGCCGCGCAATCTTTCCACCGGCCCGGCCTATGCCTACCTCAAGGTTTCGGAAGGATGCTCGCACAACTGCCGGTTCTGCACCATCCCGTCCATCCGAGGCCCGCACCGGAGCTGGCCAGTCGATTTCCTGCTGAACGAGGCGCGGCTTCTGGCCGACCAGGCCCCCGAACTCATCGTGGTGGGCCAGGACTCCACGGCCTACGGCTCGGACCTCGGCCAGGGCAACGACCTGCCCGCCCTGGTCAAGGGGCTGGCCGCCATCCCGTCCCTGCAATGGCTGCGCATCATGTACCTTTACCCCGCCGGGCTGACCGAATCCCTGCTCGGCCTGTTGCGCGACACGGGCGCGCCGTTCCTGCCCTACTTCGACATTCCCCTTCAGCACGCCCACCCCGACGTGCTCGGCTCCATGGGACGCCCCTTTGCCCGCAACCCGGAGAAGGTCATCGAACGGGTCCGCCGCTTCTTCCCCGAGGCCGCCCTGCGCACCACCTTCATCGTGGGGTACCCCGGCGAGACCGAGGCGCATTTCCAGACCCTCAAGGACTTCGTCCGCCGCACCCGCTTCCACCATCTCGGGGTTTTCCCCTACTGGGCCGAGGACGGCACCCCGGCGGCGGCCATGGACAATCAGGTCCCGGACGAGATCAAGCTGGCCCGGCGCGACGAGCTCATGGCCATTCAGGCCGAGATCAGCGCCGAGATCATGGCCGGATACGTCGGCGAGACCTTGCCCGTGGTCATCGAACGGGAATCCGACGAATGGCCCGGCCTGTATGTCGGCAGAGCGTGGTTTCAGGCCCCCGAAGTGGACGGCGTGACGTATGTGGCCGCGCCCCCCGACGAGCCTCTGGAACTCGGCTCCATCGTCGAGGTCGAGATCGATAAGGCCGAGACCTACGATCTGTCCGGACTGGTCTAGCCGCTCCCGCCTTGGGCGAGGATAGATATTCTCAATGGCAAATGGCCCGATAATGCGCATTATTTGTTTGTTACAACTCTGCGTCCAAGCTATCGTTTTATCCATTTGTCCAGAACGGCTGTCCGTCAGCCCATTCCCTCAAGCCAGCAGGAGTCGCACAATGAAACGTCTTTCCATTTTTCTCTGTCTTGCCCTGTTCAGCCTCGCGTTCGGCATCCAGGCCGCCAACGCCGACGGCCTGGACGCCTTCAAGAGCAAGGAAGGCACCATTTCCATCGCGGGCGGCACGGCCCATATCCCCGTCATGAAGGACGCCGCCAAGGCGATCATGAGCGCCAACCCGGCGATCAGGATCACCATCGCGGGAGGCGGCTCCGGCGTGGGCATCCAGAAGGTGGGCGAAGGGCTCGTGAACATCGGCAACTCCGGCCGCAAGGCCAGCGAGGCCGAAGTGTCCAAGTACGGCCTCGTCATGTTTCCCTTTGCCGTGGACGGCGTCGCCACGGTGATTCACGCCGACAACCCGGTCCAGGCTCTGACCGGCGATCAGGTCCGGGCCATCTTCGCCGGGGAAATCACCAACTGGAAGGAAGTGGGCGGCAACGACGGAGCCATCAACGTCTACGCCCGCGATGAATCCAGCGGCACCCGCGCGGTCTACTGGAAAAAACTCCTGAACAAGGGCACCGTCGTGGCCTCGGCCAACGTGGTCCCCTCCAACGGCGCCATGAAGCTGGCCGTATCCAAGGACCCCAACGCCATCGGCTACGTGTCCATCGGCCATCTTGACGGCAGCGTGAAGGCCCCCGACCTCGACGGCGTCCAGGTGAACCAGGAAGCCGCCAAGAGCGGCCAGTATCCCGTGGTTCGCAAGCTCTACATGAACACCAAGGGCGAGCCCGAGGGCATCGTGAAGAGCTTTGTCGAATACATCACCGGTCCTGACTGCGTCGAGTTCATCAAGGCCGCAGGCTACATCCCTTTCTAACCAATTGAACGGGTGAGGCGGTCCGCGTAGGGCCGCCTCACCCCGTTTTCGTCCATGTATCGCACAGCAGACAGAAGAGCCGGTTCCCTCTGGCTCCTGGCCTGCCGCTCTTCGGCGGCCGTCACGGGTGCGGCTGTCCTGGCCATCCTTCTTTTTCTGCTCTGGTTCAGCCTGCCGCTTCTCGACGCCGACACGCTGTCGAAGCTGCTGTCCTGGGACTGGCGGCCGTTCCATGGCGGATTCGGCATCCTGCCCATGGTCGCAGGTTCGCTCCTGCTCTCCCTGTCCGCGCTCCTGCTCGCCTTTCCCGTATCCGTCGGAATATGCTGCTTTGCGCACGGCATGGGGCCGTCCGGCCCGGCCGCGTGTCTGCTGCGGCTCGTGAAATTCATGACCAGCGTGCCCACCGTGGTCTATGGGTTCGTCGGCGTGTTCGTCCTCGTCCCGCTTCTGCGGGAGGCGTTCCGGAGCGGAAGCGGATTTTGCTGGCTGGCGGCGGCGGTGGGCCTGGCCGTCCTCATCCTGCCGACCATCGTGCTCATGCTGCACAGCCAGTTCATGCTCATCGAACCGCAGGTAAAGCTTACGGCCACGGCCCTGGGCATGAGTCCGGCGCAACGCCTTCTCCACCTGGTCATGCCCAACTCGGGCAGGGGCTTCGCGGCCGCCCTCGTGCTCGGGTTCGGGCGCGCCCTCGGCGACACCATGATCCCGCTCATGCTTGCGGGCAACGCGGCGCAGGTTCCCGGCTCCCTGCTCGAATCCCTCCGGGCCATGACGGCGCACATCGCGCTGGTGGTCGCGACGGACAGCCAGAGTCTCGCCTATCTCTCCCTCTTCGCCTGCGGGCTCATCCTGTTTCTGAGCACCACCCTGGTCAATCTCGGTCTGCAACTGCTTAAACGGCCCGAAGAGGACAAAGGATGAAGACCGGATACCGCCTCTTCTCCCTCTTCTGCTGGGCCTGCGCCCTGCTGCCCGTGGTCGGGGTGTTCGGCCTCGTCGTCTTTCTCCTGAAGCAGGGCTGGGGCGGACTCGGCCTGGAACTGTTTTTCGGCGACACCCCGCCGTTGGACGCCATATTCCGGTTCGCGCCCGTGTGGGACGGCATCTGGCCCGCCTGCTTCGGGACGCTGGCCGTCACCGGGCTGGCCGCACTCACGGCCATCCCCCTCGGATTGTTCTGCGGCATTTACCTGAACGAATTCCCACGCGGCCGCCTCTCCGGCATCCTGGATTTCTGCGTGAACCTACTGGCGGGAATGCCTTCCATCATCATGGGACTGTTCGGGTTCGCGCTCATCCTCTTTCTGCGCCACACGCTGGTTCCCGACGCGGGCACCGGCCTGTTGCTTTCTGGATTCTGCATGGGCCTGCTGGTCCTGCCCTATATGATAAAGTCCACCCAGTCCTCGCTGGGCGGCCTTCCCGAAGACCTCCGGCTCATGGGAACCGGGCTCGGCTTCTCCAAAAGCCAGACGATCCGCCACATCCTGCTGCCGTCCGCGGGCAGGGGAATCATGAGCGGGGTGGTCCTTTCCATAGGCCGGGCGGCGGAAGACACCGCCGTCATCATGCTCACCGGGGCCGTGGCCAACGCAGGGCTTCCGCGAGGGCTCTTCGACAACTATGAGGCGCTGCCTTTCTTCATCTACACGGTGGCCGCCGAATATCAGTCGCCGGAGGAACTGCAACACGGATTCGGCGCGGCGCTGGTGCTGCTTACCATGACCATGGGACTGTTCCTGGCCGCGCACGGACTGCACCACGCAATGGAGAAACGATGGAAACGGGGATGAACACGGTTATTTCGATCCGGGACCTCACGGTCTCCTTCAAGGACAAGAAAGCCCTGTCCGATGTGAGCTTCGACGTCATGCCGAACGAACTGACCGTGTTGGTCGGCCGCTCGGGATCGGGGAAATCCACACTGCTCAGAGCCGTGAACAGACTCAACGAATGTTTCGAGGGATGCGAAACCAGCGGCGGCATATCCGTCCGCCTGGGCGGGGAAACGCTGGACGTCTATGCCTCCGAGACCGACCCGGAACGGCTTCGCAGCCGTGTGGGCATGGTTTTTCAGTCGCCCAACGTCCTGCCCATCTCCATTGAACGGAACCTGCTCCTGCCGCAAAAACTGGTGCGCGGCATTGGCGGGGCCAGAGCGCGTGAAGTCATGGAGCGGGTGCTGGAAGACGTCGGATTGCTCGACGAGGTGAAGGACCGGCTCAAACAGCCTGCGGGCACCCTGTCCGGCGGCCAGCAACAACGGCTGTGCCTTGCACGGACCATGGCCCTGGAGCCGGAGATTCTCCTGCTCGACGAACCCACGGCGTCGGTGGACTACAAGTCCGTGGAGCATATCGAACAACTGCTCCTGCGGCTCGCGCCGACGCTGCCCATGCTGGTGGTCTCCCACAGCCTGGACCAGACGCGAACGCTGGCCGACCGGGTCATTCTCATGCGGGAAGGAAGAGTGGCCGGGACATGGAGCCGTACCGACCATGATGCGGAAACAGCGTTCGACGAGCTGCTTTCCACGACGTTTTAAGGCTGCGCCCGGACAGCCTTTCCTGTTGCCGGGCGCACCGTGTGAAACGTCTTATTCGGGTTTGACCACTTCGAGGCCCCCCATGTAGGGACGCAACGCCTCGGGAATGACCAGCGAGCCGTCGGCCTGCTGGTAGTTCTCCAGAACGGCCACGAGGCAACGCCCCACGGCCAGGCCGGAGCCGTTGAGGGTGTGGGGATACAGCTTCTTCTTGGAGTCCTTGGGCTGGAACCGGATGTTGGCCCGGCGCGCCTGGAAGTCCTCGCAGTTGGAGCAGGAGGAAATCTCACGGTACTTGCCCTGGCCGGGCAGCCAGACCTCGATGTCGTAGGTCTTGGCCGCGGAAAAGCCTATGTCGCCGGTGCACAGGACGATGGTGCGATAGTGCAGTCCGAGCAGCTCCAGGATGCGCTCGGCGGAGCGGGTCATCTTCTCCAGCGCCTCGTACGAGTGGTCCGGATGGGCGAAGTTGACCATCTCCACCTTGTAGAACTGGTGCTGGCGGATGAGCCCCTTGGTGTCCTTGCCGTAGGAACCGGCCTCGGAACGGAAGCACGGGGTCTGGGCGCAGAACTTGACCGGCAGCTTTTCCTCGGGGATGACCTCGTCGGCAAAGATGTTGGTCAGCGGCACCTCGGCCGTGGGAATGAGGTAGAACTCGCGCTCGTCGGTGAGCTTGAACAGGTCCTCCTCGAACTTGGGCAACTGGCCCGTGCCGGTCATGGTCTTCTTGTTGACTATGAACGGAGGCAGAACCTCGGTGTAGCCGTGCTCGCCGGTCTGGGTGTCCAGCATGAGCTGCGCCAGGGCGCGTTCGAGCCGGGCGCACCAGCCGAAGCTGACGGAAAATCTGGCCCCGGCCAGCTTGGCCGCACACTCGAAGTCCAGGCCGCCAAGGGCGGTCCCTATCTCCCAATGCTCTCTGGGCTCGAAATCCATGACCGGCTTCTCGCCCCAGTAGCGCAGGACCGGGTTGTCCTCCTCGCCCGCGCCCTCGGGCACGGATTCGTGGGGGATGTTGGGCACGGACATCATCCAGTCGCGCTCGGCTTTCTCCACTTTGGCCAGATCCCTGTCGAGTTCCTTGGTGCGCTCGGCGACCTTGCCCATCTTGGCCAGCAGGTCCGAGGCGTCCTCGCCCGCCTTCTTGCGCTTGGCAATTTCGGGGCCGACGGCGTTCTTCTCGGCCTTGAGGGATTCCACCTCGCCGACAAGTTGCTTCCGCCGGTCGTCCAGGTCGGTGAATTCGCTCACGTCTATCTTGGAATGACGTTTCTCAAGGGCCTGGCGGACCTGGGCCGGGTTCTTCTGCATCAGTTTGAGATCAAGCATGGCAAAAATATCTCCTCAATGGCTTAGATATCGGGTGTATCCTAGGCCACGGCTTCTTTCAAGGCGGCCAGGACTTGGTCCCGGTCCAATTCCGTGGTGTCGATGACGATCGCGTCGTCCGCAGGCTTGAGCGGAGCAACGGGTCGATTGCGGTCCTGAGCGTCGCGTTTCGCGATCTGCTCCCTCAACTCGTCGAGGTCGGCGGGCTTGCCCATCCGTTCAAGCTGGAGGAAGCGACGCTGGGCGCGCTCCTCCACGGAGGCGTCCAGGAAAAACTTGTGCGGGGCGCCGGGAAAGACAACGGTGCCCATGTCGCGACCTTCGGCGACCAGGGAGAACCGCTCCCCCAACGCCTGCTGGGCCTTTTTCAAAAAGTTCCGAACCACCGGCAGGGTGGCGATGTTCGAGGCCCACATGCCCACTTCCTCGGTGCGAATCTCGTTCCCGATGGGTTTGCCGTTCAGGGACAAGACCGAATCCTCACCCACGCCGGAGAGGCTGTACGCGAGCCCGTCGAGCGCCTTCTCAAGGTCCTCTTCGGACCAATTCCAGGCTCCTTTCCCGAGCTTCCAGGCCACGGACCGGAACATGGCCCCGGTATCCAGGTAGGGAATGGAAAGCAGCCGGGCCAGACGCTTGGCCATGGTGGACTTACCCACACCGGCCGGGCCGTCGATGGTCACGATCAGCGGGCTACCCATTGAGGATGTCCCCCATCGCCTCGATGAACTGCCGGTTCTCCCCGTCCGTGCCCACGTTCACGCGGATGCAGTCGCCCAGGCCGAAGCTCCCCAAGTGGCGGACGATGATGCCCCGCTCCAGGAGCGTCTGGAAAATCGACTTGGCGTCCATGGGCGGACGGAACATGACGAAGTTGGACTGGCTCGGCCAGACCTTGCAACCGAGCCTGGTCAGCTCCTTCGTGAAATACTCGCGTCCGCGCATGACCACGCTCAGGGTCTCGTTGAAGAACACCTCGTCCTCCAGCGCGGCCAGCCCGGCCTCCTCGGCCAGCAGGTTGACCGTGAACGGAATGCGCGCATTGGCGAGCAGCGCGGCGAGGTCAGCGGGCATGATCCCGTACCCAAGCCGCATACCAGCCAGGCCGTAAGCCTTGGAAAAGGTCCGCAGGCAGACCAGATTCTCAAACTTGTCGAAGGCCTGCACCGGAGAATAGGACTCGGGCGGCCAGGCGAACTCGATGTACGCCTCGTCCACCACCAGCAGGCAATCCTTGGGCAGCACGCCCGCAAGCACGCTCAGGTCCTCGACCCCGGCGGCCAGCCCCGAAGGGTTGTCCGGGCTGGTCACGATGACCATGGCCGTGTTCTCGTCCGCGGCCTCGGCCATGGCGTCCAGAGGCAGCTCGTACCCTTCGCCGCGCGGAACCTCGCGGTACTCCAGCCCGCACAGCTTGGCGCACATGCGGTACATGGCGAAGCAGTGCTCGTAGCAGACCACATTGGACTTGCCGGGGATGCCCTTCATGCGGAAAAGCATGTCGATAATCTCGTCCGATCCGTTGCCCACCAGTACGCACTCCGCAGGCACTCCCGCGTTCGCGGCAATGGCCTCTACCAGCCGGGGCGTATGGTTCTCCGGGTACCGGAAGGCCCGCGCGGCGTTGCGCTCGATGGCCTTCTTCACCAGCGGCGACGTGCCGAGCGGATTCTCGTTGCTCGCCAGCTTGATGACCGAGGTCAATCCGTAACGGGCCTGAATCTGCTCGATGGTCAGACCCGGCACATACGGGGCGAAATCCAATATCTCCGGACGAACGGTAAATTTCCTCATCATGCTCTCCTCAAAAAAAGGTGGCCTTGTCGGACGGGCGTCTCCGACGGCCAGGGCGCCGCCCTGGACCCGCCAGAGAACCTTTTGAAAAAGGTTCTCTGGACTCTCCAAAACTTTTTATGTGCCTTCGGCAGACTTGTATGAACGCGATTGGTCATACGATCGACATTCCATTCCCATATCCTCACCCGCGAAGCGCCCAACAAGTGTAGGACGGGAGAGAGGATGGGGGTCCGGGGGAAGGGGAGAGGGAAAGCCCTTTTCTCAAAGGGTTTCCCTCTCCCCTTCCCCCGGCCGCCGGAGGCCGCAAAAAAAGGAACGGTCGAGACCGTTCCTTTATATGGTTTAGGTCAGTCCGTAAAGGAACTAGCTGGGCCGGACGGTGAGGACCGGAGCCTTGGAGCTCTTGACGACCTTTTCGGCCACGGAGCCGAAAAGGATGCGGTCGATGCCCTTGCGGCCATGAGTGCCCATGACGACCATGTCGCAACCCTCGGCTTCACTGATGGCGAGAATCTCCTCGGCGGGATAGCCGGTGACGACCTTCCCTTCGACCTTGATATCGCTAAAGTTTTCCTTAACAAAGGCATTCATGGTGTCTTCGGCGCCGGTGACGATCTCACCCACGAAGCTTTCGATGGAGCTGGGCGGCACGTGGAAGCCCACGTACTGGCTGAGGGAAGGCGCGACATAGAGCACCAGGACTTCCGCCCCGGAACTCTTGGCCATCATACCCGCATAATCAGCGACCATCGGGCTGTAGTCCGAGAAATCGACAGCGCACAGAATCTTCTTGATTTCGACCATGGGTTCTCCTCCTTATGTTGTTTTCCCCGCCTAAAGCGAAGGAAAGAATTCTTGCCTAATTCATTTATGCCTTTCCAGCTCCCGATAGACAACCTTTTTCTTCTACATTAGTGTGTATCCGAAGCAGGCCGTCTTTCCACGATCGGCGGCAGAATTTGCCGGGCCTCTCACAAAAAAAGAATAATACTTTACAGCAAGTTGTCAACGTTCAGCCATTGGCAGGCTTCTTGCTTTATTTTAGGCAAACCACAGGATAGGAGTTGAAGTATGAAGATCCGTCCTGATCAGATCGAGGGCGTCCAGCCGGAACAATTGCAACGCCGCAACAAGGCGGGGCAGTCCGAATCGGCCTTCGGGGATTTTCTCAATCGGGAAGTGGCGCGAGGTGAAACGACCGCCGCGTCGAACATTGCGCCGCCGCCGATCGTGAACCCCCTGCTCGCCGCCGGAGCGGTCGCCAACGTGCGTCCCGTGTCCGAGGACGGTGCCCAGGTCGCGGGTCAGGTGGAATCCATTCTCGACAAGTGGGACGACTACACCGCCGCCCTCGCCGATCCCGAGGCCGGACTCAAATCCGCCTACGGCACCCTCGACGAGATCGCCGACGATGTTGCCAGCCTCAAGGCCGGACAACCGGACCTGGCGAGCACCCACCCCGGACTCAAGTCCATCGTCGACGAACTGGAAACCCTCGCCGCCGCCGAACAGTTCAAGTTCAACCGGGGCGACTACGTCTAAACGTCACCAGGGACCCGAACCTATTTGCCCGGCCCGGCCCGCATCAGCGGACCGGGCCGCCTTCTTTTCCCATCCGGAAAATCCGCTTTTCCAACCCCTTGCATCCACCTGAGACCAAGTTCGATTTTTTTCGGGCAATCCCGGCAGCACCGCTGCTCTCAATGCCGCCAGGCGCATTGCGCAAAGAAAATCCCGAAGGGCCTTAAAAATGCTTGCGGATATAATCGAGTCGGCATAAGTCTCGCCTGCCTTTTGATTAGGCGATTGTGTTCGCGGACGGCCTCGGCCTTTTTTGGGGTCAGGAAAGAGCGGTTCTCATGCCTCCTTCAAGCCCCTGAACATGGGATTTGCCGCCCAAGCGAAAGCTCGGCAAATCTCTCCCGGCAGCTCGTTCTCACCACAATCAAGAAAGGACCGACATCCTCCACCTGGTATTACGGCTTTTCGTTTTCCTTGGGGAGGTTGGCCTGGGCGGGCATCCGTCCGCTCAGGCCTATATTTCAAGGAGATTGGGGATATGACTTTCCGCCTTTTTCGTCACACTCAGGCTGCGGGTTACTTCTTCATCACGCTGGGCATCATGTTCTGGAGCGGCAATTTCGTGGCCGCTCGCGGACTGGCCCAGGAACTTCAGCCGGCCACCATCAACCTGTTGCGATGGATTCTGGCCACCCTGATTTTCCTGCCCTTCGGCTGGCGGGCTTTCTGGCGCGAACGGGAGGCGGTGCTCCGCCACTGGAAAGTATTGAGCCTGCTCGCGCTGACCGGCATCTCCCTGTACGATACGGTCGTCTTCATGGCCGGACACACCACGGGGACGCTAAACATGTCGCTGATCGCGACCCTCTCGCCCCTGCTGACCGCTTTGACGGCCCAGTTCCTGTACAAGGAACGCATCGGCCATTCCATGTACCTCGGCATCGCCGTGAGCAGTTTCGGCGTGGCCTACCTGGTCACCGGCGGGCAGCTCGGACGGCTGTTGTCCCTGCATTTCACCCCGGGCGACCTGCTCATCCTGTCCACGACCTGCATGTCCGCCGTGTACAACACCGCAGTGAGCAAGGTGGCGAACAAGCTCAGCCAGACGACCCTCTTTCTCTCCATCAGCCTGCTGGGCACCCTGTACCTCGTCCCCCTGTACCTGTGGGAAACCGGGGGCCGTATCACCCTGCCGCCGATCTCCGGCGACGTGGCCGTCTCCCTGATCTATCTGGCGGTGCTCGCCTCGATTCTCTGTTTTCTTTTCTGGAACTCCGCCGTCCAGATCCTCGGCGCGCCCAAGGCCATGTTGTTCTATTACACCCTGCCGCCGGTCAGCGCGCTGATCGCCTGGTTCGTCATCGACGAGCCGGTCAACAGGACCCAACTCCTGAGCGGAGCATTGATTCTCGGGGGAATATTCGTCGCTCTCTACGAGGGCGCCCCCCGATCGGCCGGAAAGGGAGGCATGAGAAGACAACACGCAATGGGAGTCGCCCATTGACGTCCCGACCGGATGCGGCCGTCCCAAGCCCTTGGGAACGCCGGTACGCCATGGCTCGCTCCGGCATAGCGGAACGCCCTGATTTCATTTAGGTGTCATAGCCTGAATGCAAAGGATGACAGCGCTTCGCCGCGCTGGAAACAGGCTGTCGGGAATAATGCGGACGCGCCGCCCGAAGCACTCCGCCCCGGGGCAACGCCTTTACCCGCCTATTCTCCCAGGTACGCCTTGCGGATGTCGGGATTCGCGAGCAGCTTCCGGGCATCGTCTTCCATGACGACGTTGCCCGTCTCCAGCACATAGCCGCGCGTTGCGGCCTGGAGCGCGAGGTTGGCGTTCTGTTCGACCAGAACCACCGTGACGCCCTGCTCGTTTATCATCTTGACGATGTCGAATATCTGCTTGACCAGAAGCGGGGCCAACCCCATGGACGGCTCGTCCAGGAGCAGGACCTTGGGGCGGCTCATGAGCGCGCGGGCCATGGCGAGCATCTGCTGTTCGCCGCCTGACAGCGTGCCGCCCAGTTGCTTGCGCCGCTCGCGCAGCTTGGGGAACAGCTCGAAGACGCGTCCCACGTCCTCCTTTACCTCGACGGCGTCACGGCGGAAAAACGCGCCCATGTCGAGATTTTCGAGCACTGTCAGACGGGGAAAGATCCGCCGCCCCTCCGGCACCTGGCACAGCCCCATGGTCGGCAGGACGTCGGAGTTCACTTCGTTGATCCGTCGGCCCCGGTACATGATGTCGCCGGACACCGCCTTGACGATGTTGCAGATGGTCATCAACGTCGTGGACTTGCCCGCGCCGTTGGCTCCGATAATGGAGACCACCTCGCCCTCGAACACCTTCAACGAGATGCCCTTCAGGGCCTGAATCCGCCCATATGCGGAAACCACGTTCCGCATTTCCAGAATCGGTGTATTTTCAGCCATGTATTGTCGCCTCCGGTCCCCCGGCCCGTATCCCGTCCGGGACGCTGCTTCGCCGTTTCCGGGGGTGGGGTGGTTATCCGTGTTTCAACTTAGTACGCGCAGTCTGAACGCGCCGCGCCGCCGTATGGATCGTTGTTCAACTCTCTTCCGCTCGACGTGCCGGGGGGCGGGAGCCGAAGATGACCGCGATGGAACGGCCCGCTCCGGTTTTCCGGCGTTAATCCGCTTCCTCCGATCTGCGGCCGACGCGCTTGGCGGGCCAGATGCCCGCCGGGCGGATCAGCATCATGAGAGTCATGACGCCGCCGAACACGAGCATACGGTACATCTCGAACTCGCGGAACAACTCGGGCAAGGCCACCAGGGCGAGGACGCCGAGGATGACGCCGGGAATGGACCCCATGCCGCCGAGGATGACCATGGCGAGCACCATGGCGGATTCCAGGAACGTGAACGACTCCGGGCCGACGAACTTCATGCGCGCCGCGAAAAACGCCCCGGCGAACCCGGCGAACGTCGCGCCCATGGCATAGGCCAGGAGCTTGAGCAGAAACGTGTTCACGCCCATGAGCTCTGCCGCGGTCTCGTCCTCCCGGATGGCCTCCCAGGCGCGCCCTATGCGCGAATAATTGAGGCGGTAGACAGAAATTATGGTCACCACGGCCAGTCCGAGGACGACGTAGTACATGCTCGACAGGGAACGAAACTCGTAGCCGAGGAACTCGGGCCTCGGGATGGACAGGATGCCGTTGGGACCGTTGGTCAGGGACATCCAGTTGTTCAGGATGAGTCGGACGATCTCGCCGAATCCCAGGGTGACGATGGCCAGATAGTCGCCGCGCATACGCAGGGTCGGATAACCGATGATGCAGCCCGCTATGGACGCGACAAAGGCGGCGATGGGCAGGCAGAGCCAGAACGAGATGCCGAAGTGCAGACTCACGAGCGCGTAGGTGTATGCGCCCACGCCGTAAAAGGCGATGTACCCGAGGTCCAGCAGGCCCGCCAGGCCGATGACGACGTTCAGGCCAAGACCGAGGCAGACGTAGATGAGCACGCTGATGGCCACGTCGTGCGCGTAACGTCCCGTGAGCAGGGGAAAGACGATGGCTCCGGCCATGACGATACCCAACAGCACCCAGTTGGGCGTCTTTTCGTAGATCGTGCCAATGAGGCCGGTGGCGTTTTTCGCGGGTTTGCCCACGGAATCGAGGTAGCCCGCCTCCTTCACCTGATAAAAAAACATGATGAAGATCGCGGCCACGGCCACGTAGCCGAAGACCTTGAAGGTCGTGGCGAACTCCAGTCCATCCGGCTTGATGCCGAGCATGGGCCACAGCAGGATAAGGAACCAGACCAGCCCGACGCCGCAGGCCAGCCACAGGCGTTTAGACTCGCGTATCGTCAACGTTCTCTCCCATGATGCCGGTGGGTTTGAAGTACAGCACGCCGATCAGGATGATGAAGGCGAAAACGTCCTTGTACTCGCCGGAAATATATCCGGCGGCGAAAATTTCGACCATGCCGATAATGAGCCCGCCCACGAGCGCGCCGGTGATGTTGCCGATGCCGCCCAGCACGGCTGCGGCGAACGCCTTGATGCCCGGCACGAACCCCATGGTGTAGTTGACCGAGCCGTAATACAACCCGACCATGATGCCCGCGGCGGCGGCCAATCCCGCTCCCACCGCAAAGGTCAGGGCGATGATCCGGTTGGAGTTGATGCCAACCAGAGCGGACATGACCTTGTCCTGGGCCGTGGCGCGCATGGCCCTGCCGATCCGCGTCCTGAACACCAGGACGTTCAGCCCGACGAGCAGCAGCGCGGTCACGGCCACGATAAGAATTTGCATGTAGGAGATCGAGATCGCTCCTATGGCGAATCCGCCGGAGGTGATCTCCGTGGGGTAGGCCCTGTCGTACACGCCCTGCGTCAGCATGAGCCCGTTTTGCAGGAAGATGGACATGCCGAGCGCGGAAAGCAGCGCGGCCAGCCTGGAAGCCTGCCGGAGCGGCTTGTAGGCGAGCTGCTCCACGGCCATGGCCAGCAGGGCGCAGTAGCCCATGGACAGGACCAGCGAAATGGCCAGGCAGGCGTACGGGTGCAGTCCCTGCGAGGAAAGATAGGAGATCAGGATCACGCCCATGTACCCGCCTGCCGCGAAAAACTCGCCGTGGGCGAAGTTGATGAGCTGAATGATGCCGTACACCATGGTGTAACCCAGAGCGATGAGGGCGTAGACCCCGCCGAGGGTGATGCCGTTGATGAGCTGCTGAAGAAAAAAGTCCATATTGTTCCGGTGCCCGGGGTCCCGCCTGGACGGGACCCCGGTTGGTTAGACGGATTAAGTCCTAATACTTCTCGCCGGTCAGGGAATTCCAGTAGGGCACGAACTTGCCGTCCTGGACCTTGTACACGGTGTAGTTGGAGCCGGAGTCACCGTTCTCCTGGTAGTTGATCTGCTTGGACGCGCCGGTGAAGTCGAGCTTCAACAGCTCTTCGCGGACCTTGGCGGGATCGGTGGTACCGGCCGCCTTGACGGCCATCAGGTACGCGGTGGCGGAGTCGAAGGAGTACGCGGAATACGCGCCGGGCTCATTGCCGGCCAACGCCTTGTACCTGCTCTGGAACTCCTTGAACTTCGGGGCGTCCTTGTCGATGGCGCCGAAGGTGCAGTACATGCCCTCGGAATCGCCCTTGGCGATCTCGATGAGTTTGGGATGGTAGACGGCATCCTGGCCCATGAGGATGGCGGTGATGCCCATGCGCTTGGCCTGGATGACCATGAGCGCGCCGGTGGCGGAGTTCTGCAGGGAGATGTAGAACAGGTCGGGGTTGGCGGCCTTGACCTTGGTCAGCACGGCGGAATAGTCCTTGTCGCCCTGGTTGACGTGGTCGTGCTCCAGGACCTTGATGCCCGCGGCGGTGGCGGCGGCGGCCACGCCCTCGGCCAGTCCCTGGGAGTACGTGGTCTTGTCGTCCACGATGAAGATGCTCTTCACGCCCTCGACGTCCTGCATGAATTTGACGGCGGCCGGAGCCTGGTGGTCGTCACGCCCGCAGGTGCGGAACATGTAGGGCAGGCCGCGCTCGGTGACCTTGGGGTTGGTGGAGGCCGGGGTCAGCATGATGATGTTTTCCTCGGCGAGGGTCTCGGAAGCGGGGATGGTCGAGCTGGAGCAGTACGCTCCGACCACGGCGGCGACCTTCTCGTTTATCAGCTTGTTGGCTGCCGCGACGGCCTGCTTCGGATCGCAGGCGGTGTCCTCGGAAACGATTTCGATCTTGGAGAAGCCGGGAATGCCTCCGGCCTCGTTGAAGACCTCGACGGCGATCTCCGCGCCCTGGCGAATATCGTTGCCGTCGGCGGCATAGGGGCCGGTCAGCGGCGACATGGTGCCTATCTTGAGGACCTGTTCGGCCTTCTCCTCTTCGCCGCCGCAGCCCGCGAGGAGCAGGCCCAGAGCGAGCATGGCCACTGCGAATACCAGTAAACGTTTCATAACCACTCTCTCCATTCGTTGCGGTTCAGCCAGCCTCTCTTACTGGCCCAAATATGCCTCGATCACGTCGGGATTCCGCTGAATTTCCTCAGGCCGCCCCTCGGCGATCATTACTCCGTGGTCAAGCACGACGATGCGGTTGCAAATGCCCATGACGACCTTCATGTCGTGCTCCACCATGAGCACGTTGATGCCCAGGCCGGTAATCCTGCCGATGGATTCCATGAGCTCCTTGGATTCAGCCGGATTCAGTCCGGCCGCGGGTTCGTCCAGCAGGATGGTATGCGGCTCGCTGGCCAGGGCGCGGGCGATCTCCAGCCTGCGCTGATGGCCGTAGGGCATATTGGAGGCCACCTCGTCGGCCCGGCGGCCCAGCCCCATGAAATCGAGCGCCTTTTGCGATTTCTCGATGATCCGCTTCTCCTCGCGCCGCTGGCTGGGGCTGCGCAGAATCGCGCCCGCCACGCCGGATTTGGACCGGCTGTGCTGGGCGACCATGCAGTTTTCCAGCGCGGTCATGTTCTGAAAGAGGCGGATGTTCTGGAAGGTCCGGGCGATGCCCATGGACAGGACCTGGTAGGGCCGCATCCCGGTGATTTTCGTGCCGTCGTAGGAGACCGAGCCGCTGGACGCCTTGTATACGCCGGTGATGACGTTGAAGACCGTGGTCTTGCCCGCCCCGTTGGGACCGATCAGTCCCACGACCTCGCCCTCGGCCACGGAAAAGGCCACATCGGTCAGAGCCTGCAAGCCGCCAAAGCGGACACAGATGTCGTCTAGAATGAGATTTGCCATATCAACCCAATAAAATAGAAGGAATCACCCGTCATGACAAAAGGGGCGCGCCCCTTCCGGCATTTCCATCGCATGAAGCGCCAATCATTTTGGGATTAGACGTAACTTCTTACCTTATCTGGGGAAAAATGTCTAACTCTCGGCGTATTTCTTGTTCATCAGGTGAAAATTTGGCGATTCCGAGGCTATCATGAATTTAATTCGTCGACAGGTGACCGAGGCTGAATCTATACTGTGTTTTAGTGTGAATTCGTGACTTCCAAACACAATCATGACAAGGTATCTAATACACCACCGGAGCCGCCACAGGCGGCCCCTCGATTAAAAAGGGAAAGGAGATCACAATGGCGAAAACCATACTCATCACCGGCGCAACCGCCGGATTCGGCCAGGCCATGGCCCACCGATTCGCGGCCGAGGGCTGGAATCTTGTCATCACCGGCCGCAGGGCCGAACGGCTTGAGGACATCAAGGCGGAGCTCGCACCCGCCAAGGTACATACCCTGGCCTTCGACGTGCGCGACCGCGAAGCGTGCGAGCAGGCCGTGAAGTCCCTGCCCGACGAGTTCGCGGCCATCGACGTCCTGGTCAACAACGCGGGCCTGGCCCTTGGACTGGAACCCGCCCAGGCGTGCAACCTGGACGACTGGGAATCCATGATCGACACCAACATCAAGGGCCTGACCTACATGACCCGCGCCATCCTGCCCGGCATGGTTGAACGCGACCGGGGACACGTGGTCAACCTCGGTTCCGTGGCCGGAACCTACCCCTATCCGGGCGGCAACTGCTACGGCGGCACCAAGGCCTTCGTGAACCACTTTTCCAAGAACCTGCGCGCCGACCTCCTCGGCACCAAGGTCCGCGTGACCAACATCGAACCCGGCCTGTGCGAAACCGAGTTCTCAGTGGTTCGCTTCAAGGGCGACAAGGCCGCAGCCGACAAAGTCTACGAGGGCACCCAACCCATCACGCCCGAAGACATCGCCGAATGCGTCTTCTGGACCACCAACCTGCCCGCACACGTCAACATCAACTCCCTCGAAGTCATGCCTGTTCAACAGGCATTCTCCCCCTTTGCCATTTCCAGGGACAAATAGGCGCCTCCGGCGGCCGGGGGAAGGATGCTTTGCCAGAGAGTGAATCCGTTCACGGAGAAGGGGGGCCAGTCATGGTCGGCGGCGCGGTCTAGGACCGCTTTCCGATCGGCGATGCGGGGTTTGCGCACTCTGCCGAGGGTGAGGTGCGGCCGGAACCGTTTCTTTTCGCGGGGGATGGAGACGGCGTACAGTTTGTCTTCGATGACCCGGGCCAGAGCCGCGCTTTCCTTGGCTCCCTGGTCGAGCCCAAGCCAAAGAGTCTTTGGGCGTTTGGCGTCGGGGAACGCTCCGGCGGCACCTGCCCGCATGGTGAAGGCAGGGAAGTCGATGGCGGACAGGGCGTTTTGGATGGCCGGGATGCGTGCTTCGTCGGTTTCGCCGAGGAACTTGAGCGTCAGGTGCCAGGTTGTGGGCCTGGACCAGTTGATGCTGGTATCGGTAAGTTCGGAAATGCTCTTTATAAGAGGGGAAAGCTGTTGTCGGTAAGTGCCCGGTAGCCTCATGCCGATGAACAGCCTTGGCACGTTAGCTGTCCTTTTTATTTAGTGCCTGGCCGAAGATGGCCAGATCGCCGAGGACGTCGGCCATGGCCGCGCTCAGCGGCTCGGGCAGCCGGTCGTTCCCGGCTATTTCCAGCAGCCGGTCGGGATCGATGCCGTTTCGTTCGGCCAGTTCGCGCAGTTCGTCGAGGGTGGTTTCATCCATGGGACGAACATAGATGACATCGGCCGGGCAGGCAACGTGGAGGATGTGAATCTCTTGGGCGCCCCTGTCGTCCGATAAGTTTGCGGTTTCAAAAAAAAGGCCCCGCTCCGAACTTTGGAGCGGGGCCTTTCATTTTGGTCAGAAGGCTAGATGTCGTAGCCGAATGAGTCCACCACCAGTTTGGTTCGGGCCTTGGAAGCGGCCATGCGGGCTTCCAGGTCTTTGGCGTACTGGTCGAGGTCCAGCTCGACCTGGGCCACGCCGGTGTCCATGGCGGCCTTGGCCACGGCCGGGGCGAGCCAGGTCAGGACGCGCGGGTCCAGCGGCTTGGGGATGATGTAGTCGATGCCGTATTCGAGCTTGTCCACGCCGAACGCCTCGCAGATTTCCTTGGAGACCGGCTCCTTGGCCAGACGGGCCAGGGCGTCGGCGGCGGCGAGCTTCATCTCCTCGTTGATGGTGGTGGCGCGGCAGTCGAGCGCGCCCCGGAAGATGAACGGGAAGCCGAGCACGTTGTTCACCTGGTTGGGGAAATCGGACCGGCCGGTGCCCATGATGATGTCGGGGCGCACTTCCTTGACGTCCGGGTAGGGAATCTCGGGATCGGGGTTGGCGCAGGCGAAGATGATGGCGTTTTCGGCCATGGTCTTGACCATGTCCTGGTTGATGGCGTCCTTGACCGAGAGGCCCAGGAACATGTCGGCTCCGACCATGCAGTCGGCCAGGGAGCCCTTGTCTTCGGCCTGCGCGTAGGCGCGCTTGAATTCGTTGAGGTCGGTCCGCCCGGCATGGATCAGGCCGCGGGAGTCGAACATGAAGATGTTCTCGCGCTTGACGCCCATGTGCACGTAGAGGTTGGAGCAGGCGATGGCTGCCGCGCCCGCGCCCGAGACCACGATCTTGATCTCGTCGATCTTCTTGCCGGAAATGTCCAGGGCGTTGATGATGCCCGCCGCCGAGATGATGGCCGTTCCGTGCTGGTCGTCGTGGAAGACCGGGATGCCCATTTCCGCTTTGAGTCGGGTCTCGATCTCGAAGCATTCCGGGGCCTTGATGTCTTCAAGGTTGATGCCGCCGAAGGTGGGTTCCAGCAGTTTGCAGAATCCGACAACCTCGTCGGGCGTTTTGGCGTTGATGTTCAGGTCGTAGACGTCGATGTCGGAGAAAATTTTGAACAGGACACCCTTGCCCTCCATGACCGGCTTGCCCGCCTCGGGGCCGATGTTGCCCAGGCCGAGCACGGCGGTGCCGTTGGACACAACGGCCACCAGGTTGCCCTTGTTGGTGTAGTCATAGACCTTTTCGGTGTCCGCGTGGATGGCGCGGCACGCCTCCGCAACGCCGGGGCTGTATGCCATGGACAGGTCCTTCTGGTTCCTGCACGGCTTGATGGAGATAACCTCCAGTTTGCCCTTGCGTTTGGCTGAGTGATAGTCGAGCGCTTCTTCCTTCGTGAACAATGCCATAAATCCAACCTCCTGAAATTTACAGTTTGTCCAATGTTCTAAAGAGGTTTTTCGCTTTCCGTCAAGCAGTATCGCCCCGGCCGGGGCCGGGCTGCGTTCGTTTGGACACGGCGTTGGGGCGGCGGCCGTTCTTCGAAGCGGCCGGGACCGCTACGGCATGAGGATGGGCGGGATGTCCAGTTTGTGTTCGGCCCAGAAGCGGAGCGCGCCGGGATGCAGGGGGATGGACAGGCTGCGGATGCCGTTTAGCAGGCTCATGTCAGCGGCTGCGCCGTGTACGCGTTGCAGTTCTTCGAGTCGTTTTTCGCTGAAAATGGCCTTGAGGCCGTCATATACGGCGTGGCCGTCCAGGCCGGAGCGGGCGCACCACAGTGCGGCGTCCTGGAAGGTGGCCACGGGCTCGGTCTGGCCGTAGTAGGTGCCTGCCGGGATGGTTGCCCGCGAATAGAACGGATAGAGCTGGTAGAACCCGGAGACCATGGCGGCCTCGTGCAGATTCAGGATGCGGACGGGCGTTTTTGCGGCCGCTTCCATGACCGAGGCGTTGGGGTGGCCAGCCAGAATCCAGAATCCGTCCACTTCGCCCCGGGCGAAGTCTTCGGCGGCCTCGGCATAGCCTGTGGGCAGGTGGTTGAAGCTGGTCCAGAGTTTGATGTGGCGGAAGAAACGCTCGGCGGACAGGGCCGCGCCCGAGCCGGGGTTGCCCACGGCGATGGTCTTGCCCCGGAGGTCCAGGACGGTGTGGATGCCGGAGTCCATGCGCACCACGAGTTGCGCCGGGGTTTCGTAAAGAAAGGAAATGGCCTGGACATCGGCGAACTTCTTGTTGGTGCAGCGCAGTTTGCCGGTGCGCCCCAGGAACGCGTCGCCCGCATTGACCAGGGCCATGTCCGCCTTGCCCGAGCAGAGGGCGAGGAGATTCTCCACGGAGCCGCCGGAGGGCTTGGTCTGGACGTTCAGGCCGGGCGCGTCGGCGGAGATGACCTCCGCTATCTTGTTGGCGAAGTGGTTGAAGGTGCCGCCGCGCGGGCCGCCGTAGAAAGTCAGGGCCTGCGTGGCCGTGGCCTTGGGCGCGGCCGGGTCGTTTCCGGGCTCGGCAGAGCAGCCCGCTATCGGGGAAAGCCCCAGGCAGCAGAGCAGTAACAAGGCGTGGAAGAGACGTGGCATCGGACCTCCGGCCGGTGATTCGGTGTGCCGCCCCATGCGGCGTCAACCGGGACAGTTCGTTTTTGCCATACCCCTGCGTCGAAGACAATGCGCGTCCATTCCGCACCCGAATTTTATAACCTTGCGCGCAAGCTTCTCGTGAGTGGAGCGCGAAGAAAAGGGGCGGTTGGCCGCCCCTTTGGTTTTGTATCACATTGCCGCCGGATCAGGCTGTGGACATGCCTAGGAGGCGTTTGAGGGGGTTGACCCAGATGAAGCTGAGGAACCAGGCATAGGCGAACACCGCCACGGCAATGAGGGAGAACCACATGAGGATGTTACTGGTGGGCGCGTTCAGGGAGAAGGCCGGTACGTACGCGAAGAGGAATGGGGCGAGGTAGAGGAACTTGGCGAATTTGAATGAGGTGAAGGCGGTGCGCCACATGTTGGCCCCGGCAATGGTGGCGCCCGCAAATGCGGCGATGCAGACCGGTGGGGTGATGTTGGAGTCCTGGGAGAGCCAGTACACGATCATGTGCGCGGCCACTTCGTTGACGCCGAGGTGGGTCAGGGCCGGGACCGCGACCACTGCGGTAATCAGGTAGGCGGCGGTGACGGGCACGCCCATGCCGAGCACCAGGGAGGCGAGGGCCACGAGCAGGATGGTCAGAACCAGGTTGCCGTGGGCCAGTTCGATGACGATGTCCGCGAACGTCAGGACGAGCCCGGAGTACGTCAGCACGCCGATGATGATGCCGATGACGCCCACCGTCGCACCGATCTTGAGGGAGTTGATGGTTCCGTAGCGGGCCGCGACGACAAAGGCTCCGAGTTCGCTCTTGAGGCCTTCCACGGTCTGCCTGCGCCAGGCGAAGACCGCGGCTGCGGCGAGGAGGCCGTAGAGGAGCAGGATGCGGCCGGAGAGGAACGGCCGCACCGCCGCCGCCGCTTCTGGCCCGGCGGCCTTGCCGATGAGTTTGATGACCCAGGGGCAGAGGACCATGAAGGTCATGATGAAGAGCAGGGTCGGGTCGATGCGCGAGCCCTCGTCCTTGAACGACAGGCCGATGCACGCGGCCAGCCCGACGATGGCGGAATAGCCCGGGGAGTATCCGGCGAGCATGAAGATGGTGATGAGGATGAGCGGCAGGGTGTAGAGCCATTCCTTGCGCAGAATCTCCATGGCCCCGAGCTTGTACCGTTCGCCCACGATGTTGTTCTTGCGGGCTTCGTAGTGGACCATGACGAAGACCGAGAAGAAGTACATGATGGCCGGGAAGATGGCCACGAGCATGATGTGGGAATACGGCAGACCGGTCATTTCGGCCATGATGAACCCGCCCGCGCCCATGATCGGGGGCATGAACATGCCGCCGATGGAGGCCGCAGGCTCGATGCCGCCCGCCACATGCGGCTTGAACCCGGCCTTCTTCATCATGGGAATGGTGAAGGTGCCGGTGGAAACGGTGTTGGCGATGGCCGAGCCGGAGATGGACCCGAACAGCCCTGAGGC
Source organism: Pseudodesulfovibrio thermohalotolerans (assembly GCF_021353295.2). Lineage (NCBI taxonomy): Bacteria > Pseudomonadati > Thermodesulfobacteriota > Desulfovibrionia > Desulfovibrionales > Desulfovibrionaceae > Pseudodesulfovibrio > Pseudodesulfovibrio thermohalotolerans. Next base: position 3,846,934 of record NZ_CP120635.1, read on the forward strand.
TATGACCGAGACCTTGGCCGGTCCGCCCACCTTGTGCCCCACTGCGGCCAAGGGGAAGTCGATGAAGAATCGCTGCGCCCCGCATCTTTCGAGAAAGGCCCCGAAGAGCACGAACAGGATGATGTAGGTGGCCAGCACGTTGGCCATGATGCCGAACACGCCGTCCGAGCGGTAGAAGATGGAGGTGCACAGGTCCGGGAAGCTCGCTCCCGCGTGGGCGATGAGCTCGGGCATGTGTGCGCCGTACATGCCGAAGAGGATCATGATGACGCCGATGATGACGAAGACGTTGCCGACCACCCGGCGGGCCAGCTCGATGCCGATCAGCACGCCGACCATGGCCATGGTCTTGTCCATTTCCGTTTCGATGCCGATGCGGTAGTTGATGGCCTCGAAGTTCAATATCCAATAGCTTACGGAGACCAGTGAGGCCAGCATGAGCAGGTAGTCCACCAGCCGCATGAGGCGGCTGCGGGATTTGTAGATCAGGAAGACGAGCATGTACGTGATGATTACGTAGATGCCCCGGTGATACTGTGTGGCCGCCGGTTCGAAGATCGCCGACCAGGAGTAGAAGAGGACCATCGAGACCGACAGGAAGTCGAAGAGAAATCTCTCGTATCTGTTTAATTTGTCATACATTGTAGCGCGCTCTCGGCTGCGGGGCAGCGGTTGGAGAATGTGCCGCGCCGTCAAGGCCGACCGCGTGCCGGGCGCCCATGAAGGGAGACCGGCCGTTCGGCCGGGCGGGGCGGATCGGGGCTGTGCGCGGTCCGGACGGACGTGGCCTGGGCCGCCGGGAACGCGCTGCGCGGGCGGACTCTCGGCCCGCCCGCACACGTTGTCGGGAGCGGGGAGCCTACTTCAGGACGCCCATTTCCTTCCAGAACTTCACCGCGCCCGGATGCAGGGGGGTCGCGGCGGGGTTGATGCCCTTGAGACCGTCGGCCAAGCTCATGGCCTTGAAGGTCTTCTTCTGGCCGACCATGTGCTTGAGGCCTTTCTCGGACCAGACGGCCTTGAGGAGCGCGTACACGTCCTCGGCGGGCACGTCGGCATTGGCCACGAGCAGTGCGGAATCAAAGAAGGAGGGAGTGTCGTGATCCACCCCGCGGTAGGTGCCCGCCGGGATGGTCAGCTTGCCGAAGTAGGGGTACGCCTTGAAGTAGCCGGAATTTTCGGCGTCGGCGCCGACGTTGACCAGGTCGATGTCGTTGGTCTGGGCGGCCATGATGACGGCCCCGGACGGGAAGGCGGTGAGAAGCCAGAAGGCGTCGAGCTGCTCATTGCCGAAGGCCTGGGCCGCGTCGTTGTAGCCCATGGCGTTGCGCTCGATCTTGTCCCAGATGCCGAGGTGGGTGAAGAACCGCTCACAGTTGGCGAACGCGCCGGAACCGGCGTTGCCCACGCCGACCTTCTTCCCGACCAGGTCCTTGGCGGACTTGATTCCGGAACCCTTGCGGATGACCAGCTGGGCGGGCGCGCCGTAGAGGTAGCCCACGGCCAGGACGTTTTCATATTTGTTCGGGTCGCCGGTCAGCTTGCCGTTGCGGCCGAGGTAGACTTCGCCCGCGTACACGGTGCCGAACGCGCAGCGGCCGGAATTGACCGTGCGCAGGTTTTCGGTGGAGCCGCCGGAGGACTGGGCCTTGATGGAAAAATTGGGGTTGTCCTTGATGGGGCCGAAGACCTGGATGGCGTTGGCCACGATCTGGAAGGTGCCGCCGGCCGGACCGCCGCCGAAGACGTAACGTTTTTTGGCGTGCGCGTTGAAAGACATGCCGAAAACAACGGCAACAGCTAAGGCCAGGATGTAAATCCGTTTCATGTTTCCTCCTAGGGAACCACAGAAGTTAATATGGACCGCAACTTTTTCTACCTGTCCCGCATTGCACGGGCGGTAAAACACACCCCCGAGGGGAAGGCTCTTCCACTCGGTATGCTATTGTCGCACAGAATGGCGATTATTTCAACGCAATTCTCCAATGAGATGATTCCCACTACCTGAATTAATTATCTTTTATATAACCGGTTTTTATATTCGTATCCGGGGAAAACAGGACGTCTCCCGGCGGGGAAAAGCACGAAAGACGGCTTTTGACATCGCCCGGCGGTGTGGTACATGCGTCGTCGTCAACGCCCAAGGAGGGTACCCATGCTGGAAAATCTCGTGGTGGTCCTGTTCCGCCCAAAATATCCGGAGAATATCGGTTCCGCGGCTCGCGCCTGTCTGAATATGGGGGTGACCGAGTTGGTGGTGGTCGATCCCTATAATTTCAACATGGAAAAGGCCCTGCCCCTGGCCACGGCCCACGCCCGGCATATTCTGGAATCCGCGCGCATCGTGGACACCCTGGCCCAGGCCGTGGACGGCTGTACCGCGATTTACGGAACCACGGCGCGCACGGGCGGCTGGCGCAAGGGGATCATGAATCCCGACACCCTGGCGAACGTGGTCGACGATCGGCTGCGCGGCGGCGGAAGGGTCGCCTTGGTCTTCGGCCCCGAAGACAAGGGGCTGACCAACGAGGAGACCTCCATCTGCTCCGGGCTGATGACCATCCCGACCAGCCGCGACGGCACCTCCCTGAACCTGGCCCAGGCCGTGGTGGTGGTTCTGTACGAATGCTTCAAGCGTTCGCTGGCCCATCCGTTCGTGCCGGGCGGTCCGCCCGAGGAGCGTCCCACCACGGTGCGGGAACAGGAGGCCCTGTTCTCCAACCTTCAGGAAACCCTTTTGGCCATCGATTTTCTCAAGGACGACAACCCGGATTACTGGATGCTTCCGGTGCGCCGTTTCTTCAGCAAGGTCAACCTCAAGCGCAACGAGTTCAACTTGCTCATGGGCGTTTGCCGACAGGTGCAGTGGTTCGTGGATAAATACGGGCCGAAGAAGGGCGGCGGAGCCGAATAGAGGCTGTACCCTTCGGTTGCCTTTTGTCCGGCACGAAAAAGCCCCGTCCGACCCTGTCGGGCGGGGCTTTTTCACGGGCCGGATCAGCCGTTCTTTTTCGAAGGGCAGGTCAGGCGCGCCGCTTGCAGTTTTTCCCTGGTTCGGTCGGCCGTGTCGCCGCTGCGCCGCTTGAGGAGTTCCCTGGCCTTGGCCGCGCTCATGGGCTCGTGGAAGTAGAATCCCTGAACGCGGTTGCAGTTCAGGTCGAGGAGCAGGCAGATCTGCTCCGGGCTCTCCACGCCCTCGGCGATGACGTCGAGGTCCAGCGAGCGGCCCAGGGCGATGACCGCCTTGACGATCTCCATGTCCTCCGGGTCGTTTTTCATGCGCGCGATAAAGGTCCGGTCCACCTTGAGGGTGTCCACGGGCAGTTGCTGGAGCTGGGACAGGGAGGAATAGCCCGTGCCGAAATCGTCGATGGAGAAGCGCACTCCGGCGTCCCGCAGCCGGTTGAGAATGCGCAGGGACGACTCCGGGTTCCCCATGAGGGATGATTCGGTGATTTCGAGCCGCAGGCAGGAGGGCGGGAGCCCGTACTTGGCGAGAAGCGAGACCACGATGCTGTCCAGCTCGATGCGGGCGAACTGCTTGCTTGAGAGGTTCACGGACATGAATATGTCGTCCACGCCCTCGGTTTCGTTGCGCCATCCGGCCAGGGTCCGCAGGGCTTGCTGAAGAACCCTCTCGCCCAGTTGGACGATGAGCCCCGACTCCTCGGCCTTGGGAATGAATTCCGCGGGCGGGACGGCCCCCCGTTCGGAGTGTTCCCATCGGGCCAGGGCTTCGAAGCCGATGACGTCCGACCCGTCCAGGTCCATGATGGGCTGATAGACCACGTGGAACTCGTCGTCCGCCAGCCCCCGGCGCATGTCGTTTTCGAGGGTCATCTGGTCCACGGCGGTTTCAAGCATCCGCTCGGTGAAGACCTTGAAGCGGTTGCGTCCGGCCTCCTTGGCATAGTGCATGGCGATGTTGGCGTGCTGGAGCACGTCGGCGGCCTTGCGGTCCCCGACCGGGCTCAGGACGATGCCGAAGCTGGCCGAGGTCTGAACCTCGTTCCCGTTCAGGCGAAACGGCTCGGACAGGCGGCTGCGCACGCGCTTGATGATGCGGATGGCCTCGGCCGGGCTGGACAGTTCGTCCAGGAGCAGGACGAATTCGTCGCCGCCGAACCGGGAGACCGTGTCCAGGCCGCGCATCTCTCCGGCCAGCCGCAAGGCCGTTTCGGTCAGGACCATGTCGCCGAAAGTGTGGCCCAGGGAGTCATTGATGATCTTGAATCGGTCGAGGTCCACGAAGACCACGGCGAAGAAGTAGTTCTCGCGGCGTTTGGCGCGGCGCATGGCCTGCGCCAGGCGGTCCAGGCACAGGGTCCTGTTGGCCAGATTGGTCAGGGGGTCGTGCAGCGCCTGGTGCCGGAGCTGCTCCTCCATGTTTTTGCGCTCGGTGATGTCGCGGAAGCTCAGGCGCATTCCCAGCGGCTTGCCGCCGATGCCCGCCACCGCGCGGCCGACCGCGCCGAGCCAGCGTGTGTTGCCGTCCGCCGTCAGGATGCGGAAGTCAAGGGTGTCGCCCCTGTCGGAGTTGGCCTCCACCAGGTAGGCGTCCCAGGCGTCCCGGTCGTCCTCGATGACGATTTCCCTGACCAGGGACGGGGCCTCGAAGAACCGTTCGGGCGGGTAGCCGGTGATTCGTTGGCTGGCAGGAGAGCAGTAGTGGACGGCATTGTCCGTGCCGATCCACAATTCCCAATCGTAGCCGAAGTCCGCGATGGTCCGGTAGCGTTCCTCGCTTTCCTGGAGCACGCGCACGAGCTTTTCCCGCTGGCCCTGAATCTGGGCTTTCTTCTTTTCCGTGATGCCCGATTGGCGGATGATGTAAAGGGAGAGCAGGGTGATGACGAGCAGGACGGCGAGGAAGATGAGGGCGACGCCGTCGCGGTATTCATTGATCTCGGTGCGCACGTCGTCCATGTACAGCCCTGTGCCGATGATCCACCCCCATGGTTCGAACAGGCGTACGTGGGAGAGCTTGCGGGCGACGCGATCGGGCTGGTCCTGCCACTGCCAGTGGTACTCCACGAAGGCGTCCCGGCCCTTGCGGGCGGCGCGGGTGAACTCCATGAACACCCGCTTGCCGTCCTGGTCGCGGTAGTCGGTCAGGTCCAGGCCGTCCAGGTCCGGTCTGTACGGGTGCATTATCATGCGCGGGGTCAGGTCGGTTATCCAGAAATAGTCCTTGGATTCCGGACCATAGCGGGTGGTCCTGACGATCTCCGCGCCGAGCCGTTTGGCGTAGTCCCGGGAAATCTCGTCCCGGGCGGCCATATCCTCAAGGTGCGTCAGGGTGTCGATCAGCGTGTCGGTGATCTCGACGACCTTTTCCTTTTCGGCTTCCAGCAGGGCCGTTTCCATGGACGGGAGCAGGTACAGGAATATGGACCCCGCGATGAGCAAAAGCATTATCACCGAGGGGAGCAGGATGCGTACCGGGGCGAATTTCAGGTAGTGGGAGTGCTTGTCCTTCGGCATGGTGCGGCTGTCCTGTTCGGAGTGTCTGGTAATCGCATTCTCCATATAACGTAAGAATGGGGAAAAAGAAAACGGGACACAATTATTGTTTCCAAAGCGTCGGCGTGATTCCGGCGCGTGTGCGGTCAGCGCTTCGGCGTCGGAGGCCGGAATACGGCCACCTGGTTGCGGCCGCCGTTCTTGGCCGAGGTAAGGCCGGACTGGAGACGCTGCCGGAAGGATTCGGCCGTGTCGTCCGCTTCGGCCAGGGCCACACCGAGGGAGAGGGACATGCGGATTTTGCCCCCGAAGAGCTTGTGTCCCGCGAGAATGCGCATCTTTTCGGCCACGACGGCCGCCTTGTCGATGTCGGTGTGCGGGCAAAGAACGATGAATTTACCGCCGTGCCAGCGGAAGAGGAAATCGTTGGAGCGGAGCTGGGCGTCGAGACCTCGGGCCAGATCGGCCAGGACGCGGTCCCCGGCGCGGTCCCCGTGGGCCCGGTTGATGTCACGGAGGCCGTCCACGTCGAGCATGATTCCGGAAAGGGCGGGACCGTACCGTCGTACGTGGTCCAGTTCCCTGGTCGCGACATCTTCGAATTTGGCTCGGTTGTACGCGCGGGTCAGGGGATCGAGGACCGTGCGCCGTTCCAGCTCCCTGGCCAACTCGTCGGCCCTGGCTGCGTCCCTGCCCAGGAGCGGGACGACCTGTTTCAGGATGAGCAGGGCCTGGCCTCCGAGCACGAGAATCCCGGCCGCCATGCACAGATGGGAGAGGGCGAGAAGCCCCTCGTGGCTCTGTTCCGGTTCGGTGCGCAGGGTGAGGACTATGCCCGCGAAGACGCACAGGAGTGCGGCCATGGCCAGCACGCTTGCGATGTAAAGGACCTTGTAGCGCGTTCTGAGTCCGGGGGTGGCGATACGGTCCTTTATCATGTCTGGGCGGGGGCTATTGGGGGGAGCCTTCGAATGTGTAGTAGAGGCTGCCCGTGTCGTTGTCGTTGTTGTAGTTCAACTCGATGGAGAAGTCGGGCCACATCCAGCCGTAGCGGAAGCCGATGCCCCGTCCCGCACCGTAGCGCTGCATGAGCATGTCCTTGAGGAAGAACTGGTTGACCCGGCCCTTGAAGGCGATGCCCACGCGATAGAGCTTGTCTGCGTGGAAGTAGTAGGCGACGGACGTGATTTCGGCCTTGCCGTATGTCATGGGCTCGTCGCGTTTGAAGTAGGTGTCCTTGAAGCCGGGTTCCTGCACCGGGGCAAGACCGGGAATCTCGGATAGGGGAGTGCCCCAGGTGATTCCCCGGAAAGCGGTGGGGCGGGGAGCCTGGACATAGTCGGAAGCGGCGGCGGGCACGGCTGCGATTATCAGGACGATTAGTAGTGTCAGGGTGAACAGTTTGTTCATGACCGGTCTCTCTCTGGCAAAGTATATGGAAGCATCCAGAATGGACGCATTGTACGGATTTATGGACGAAACGCAAGAAGGAGGAAGGTCCGGCCCGCGTCGGCGGGGCCGCTTGCGCATTGTCAGCCCGATGGGGGTTGTGGTATCGCAGGGCAAGCGAAGGAGGCGCTCATGAAACGATTCGCGGCATTGGCCCTTGTGTTGTTCCTGTCCGCCTGCGGCGGCCCCGGCCCGGATGCCGGTCGGCTCGACGCCCTGGAAGCCGAGGTCCGGACTCTGAAAGAGGAAGCCGGAGCGCACGACAAGGCGTTTCGCGAGGAGCTTGCCCAGGTGCGCCAAAACCTCGACGCCATCCGGGCGCTGCTCGAAAAGGGGCAAGGCGGGGCGCTGGACCGCGAGGACACAGCCCCTGGCGCGGTTCCTTCGGACGAGGAGCTGGACGCCAAGGCCAAGTCCTTCGTGAGCGAGAATCTCGATCGGCTTATGGCGCTGACCCGCAAGCTTCTGGACAAGATGGAGTCCGAGCTGGACAACAAGCCCCGGGAGACCGGGGAGCCGCCCGCCCAGGGCGACGAAATTTGATGGAGACTATTCGATGAGGACATATATGAAATGGCTGCCGCTCGCGGCCCTGGTTCTGGCCCTGCTGACCGGGTGCGCCGCAGGCAACGCCATCAAACTGAAATACGCGCTCATCAGCACGGATTCCCCGTGCTCGGGCGAGGTGACGGTTTTCCGGTTCGAGGACAAGCGGCCCGCGGGGGTGCTGGGCAAGACCTCCGACAAGGAGACCATAACCACCCTGTCCGATGTGGCCGACTGGGTGGGCTGGGCACTGTTTGACGAGCTTGAGAACGCCGGGTGCAAGGCCCGGTACAGAACCACCGCGCTCACGCCCGCCGACGACCTTGTGGTTACCGGCGAGGTTCTCGACTTGACCCTGAATCAGACCGGCGTGACCACATACAAGGGCCGCGTGTCGGTTCGGATAGTGGTGTCCCGGAGCGGTAAAACCCTGCATACCGAGAAGTACACCAGCGAGGTGGAGGACGTGGTTGTGCCCGGCTATTCCTCCCAGGCCGACATCCTTGCCGAGGCCCTTCGCGGGGTCATGTACGAGGCCATCCCGGCCATTGCCGCGGCTGCCGAGAAATAGCCCGATTCCCCTTTCCTCCCGGTTCGCCGGGCCCAAGCCCCTTCGAGGAGCAAAGATGTTTGCCGACAAGGATATCTGCAAGCGCTGCGGCGCGTGTCTGGACGAGTGCCCCTTCGACCTCATCGTCGAAGACCGCGAGGGCTTTCCCAAGCTTCGCCCCGCTGCCAAGAAAACCTGCATCAACTGCGGCCATTGTGTGGCCGTCTGCCCCGTGGGGGCCGTGACGCTGCCCGAGATGCCCGTGACCGCCGGCCTGTCCCCGGCCCAGTGCGCCCCGTTCGACCGCGAGCTTAAGGTGACGCCCGAACAGGCCGACCAGTTCCTCAGCGGACGCCGCTCGGTGCGCACCTACAAGGACAAGGTCGTGCCCGGCGAGGTCCTGGAACATCTCTTTTCCGTGTCCGGGTTCGCGCCCAGCGCCAAGAACGGCCAGCCCGCGCGGTGGATCGTCACCCGCACGCCCGAGGCCACCCGCCGCCTGGCGGGCATGACCGTGGACTACATGGCCACCAACTCGATCATGCCCGGCGTGGTCAAGAACTGGGCGCGCGGCGTGGACAAGATTCTCCATGGCGCTCCCCACGTGGCCGTGGCGCACGCCCCGGAGGACGGTTTCAACCCGGCCGAGGACTGCGCCCTGGCCGCTGCCTACCTCGAACTGGCCGCCCACGCCCACGGCCTTGGCGCCTGCTGGGCGGGCTTCCTCATGGAGGTGGCCGAAGGGTGCTGCAACATTCGCCGTGAGCTGGGCATTCCCGAAGGCCACGGCGTCTATGCCGCCCTGATACTCGGTTATCCGAAGTACCGCTACAAGCGAATTCCCACCCGTCGTCCCGTGGAAATCGGCTGGCTGGATTGATAGGAACCTTTTCCCGGAGCCTGTCCCGGGCACGGAGAAGGCGAAATTCCATGAGAAAGGCCCCGCTCGAATAATCGAGCGGGGCCTTTCTCGCGCGTCCCGTCGGCTAGATGTCGAGGAGCGCGGCCTTGATGTTCTTTCTCCCGAACTCGCGGGCCCGGGATTCGTCCCACATGAAGATGTCGATGCGCTGGTGATAGCGCTTGTTCATGAGGTCGTTGATCTCGAAGATGCCGTAGCCTTCGATGCGGACCTTGCGTCCGAAGACCCATCCCTGATCGAAGAGGTCGCGGGACACGGCGATGGTGCCGGAACGGACCTTGCGCATGGAGGCGGCGATAAGCGGGTCGTCGTCGCACTGGTCGGTGGACGGGTTGTAGGCGGTCACGGTGACCGTGCGCACCGGGGATCGGTTCTTGGCCTTTTGGAGGAGGCGGGCCTCCTCGACCAGTATCTTGCGCGCTTCGGCGGTCTTCTGGACCAGCTCAAGGCGGTGGGTCAGGTCGTCGATTTTCTGTTGTTTCACGACGACGACTACCGCCAGGATCACGAGGGTCGCACAGAGGACCGGGGTGAAGGTGTAGTTGAAGAGTATTCGCATATAGGGATTGCTCCGTTGTCGTTTTTGGTCCGTGGCATATAATGATCGGAAAATAACTTGTCAACGCCAAAACCTTTTCGATGCAAGACGTGGGCCTTTCTTAGCTAACATATTGAATTTAATTATGATGTATGAATATCGTTCTTGCGATCAACCGGTGCCGTCAAGAAAGCGTTTCATTTTTTCAACAGCTTGGGAGACTCCGGTTTTTTCGATGAAATTATTTCTTGATATAGAATATCGCTTTCAATATAGTGTCAACGAAACGATAGCTATTTTCCTAATTTTATCAAGGATAATAATGGATTCGACAATGTTTAGAATGCTCCCCGCGTACAGTGGGGATGCCTGCCTGCTGACCACCCGCCGGGGGACATATCTTTTCGACGGCGGGATTTTGTGTGGAGATTTGTCCCGAATGCTGCGTGAGCGACGGGTGGGCAAATTGCGGGTCGCGGTGTGCACATCCGCGTCGCCTGAGCGGCTCGGCGGCATTCTCGATCTCATGGAGAGCGGGTATCCGGTGGGCGAATACTGGCTGCCGGACAGCCTGCGCGTCCTCGCCGCAGCGGCTCGCGACTTTGATGGCGGGTTTCCCGACTGGCTTGTCCGGTGCGGCTGGCCGGTGCCGGTGGAGGCGTCCTTTCCCATGCCCAACACCATGCCCCCGGTTCAGGAAGGTCATCCGCTGACCGCGTGCGCGGAGCTTGCCCTGCTCGGGACGGCCGCCTGCACGGGGCGGCTGCCGGTCGAACCTCGGCCGTTGGCTCCGGCGGAGACGTTCCCGGCCGTGTCGAGGATGCTATTGTCTTCCTTGGCGGAGACCGGGAACGGCGGACTGCTGCAACTGTGTCTGGATGCCCTGGGCAGGGACGAGAAGCGGAATCTCCCGGCAAGCGCGGTGCTTTGCGGCAGGCTGCTGGCCAATCGCGCGGAGGCGTTGCCTCCGTCCACGCACCGGGTGGCCCGGCAGGTGGGGATGACGTTTGCCCTGGCCGTCATGGCCGAGGGGTTGCTGGCGCGGGGCGGTATCCGGGTGCGCTGGTTCCGGCAGACGGGACGGCTTGAGGAGCACCTGGTGCCGAGGCATCCCGTCATGTGCCTGAACGGCGTGGAAGCGGCGGACAGGGGAGCGGAGCCGCGCCGGATGTCGGCGGCGTCCTTGCTCCAGGCGGCCAGACGCATTTCCGTGCCCGGGGCCGGGCTGGTCTTCCGCTATGGCGACGCGGATTGCGGCGTCCTTGTCTGCGGCAACTCCAGGCTTTCCTTTTTGGGACGGCGCGGAGTTCTTCCACTTGCCCGCCCCACCGTCATAACGGCCCCGCAACTGGGATCCCCCGGCGGCGAAGGGGCATACGGCCGCGTGCGGTCCGCCGATCCCGGGGCCGACGCCTGGGTGCGCGCAAAGTGTTTCCGGTCCAGGCGGGTGGCCGAGGGGTTTATGCGGCAGGCGGTCCGTTATTGCCTGTGCAACTGTAGGGACCGGACCCTTCAGGAAATTCTGCTCGTCTTCGATCGAGGCCGGTGGCGTCGGCTGGCCGGAGGCGTGTGCACCTGCCTCTGATCCGCTGCGGGGGCGGGCGGTCATCCCGGCACGGGCGACCCTCTTTCCAATTCGTCTGCAAAATGGTATTATATATGTCTATATATTATTGGAGGGGAGCAATGATGCGGGATTTGTTCGATGCCGACCATTTCCTGGACAGCGTTGTCCAGGACAGGGAGCTGGCCGTTGACCTCGTCGAAGCCTTTATCGAAGACTGCCCGGAACGGCTGGCCGAGTTGACCGAGGCTCTGGCCGAAGGCGACGCCGACAGGGGACGCAAGTTGGCCCATTCGTTGAAAGGCATGTGCGGTGTGGTCCGCGCCGGGGTGTTGAGCAGGCTGGCTTTGGAAATGGAGTCGGCCGCGCAGAAGGGCGATTTGGACGGCGTGCGCGAAAGGATGGGCATGTTCACCGAGGGCCTGGCCCGGGTCATGGCGCTCATGGAAGATTTCAGGAAACACGGCTGAGTCCGGGACGCCGGGGCGAAAAAAAGGCCTGTCCGTATTGGACAGGCCTTTTTTCGTGTCGATAGGGGAGCGCTATTTCGTGGCCTCTCCGCCCTCGGGAGCGGTCTTGGCGGGAGCCTCGGCAGGGGCCGGAGCGGCTTCCGGAGTCGGGGCATCGGTCTTGGGCGCTTCGGGACGGGTGAAGTCCACCTGCACCTTGTCCATGGCGGCCACGATATCCTTGGTGATGTCAACGGTTTCGCTGGACGCGATGATGGCCTGCCTGCTCAGGATCAGGGTCAACCCCTTCTCCTTGCGGTAGTTGTCCAGGACTTCGTTGAACTTGGCGTCCACCAGGCCGACGACGCGCTGCTGCTCGGCGGTCATGGTGTTCTGCAGTTCGCCCATGGCCAGCTTGTAGGCGGCCACGGTCTCTTCGGTCTGGTCGGCCTGCATGGCCTTGTAGGCGGCTTCGGCTTTTTCCTGCAGAGGCTTGCCCATCTCCTGGAGGTGAGCCATGGCCTCGGTGGCCAGCTTGTTGTCCTTGAAGGCGGCTGCTTCGTCCACAACGCCTATCTTGACCGAAGGTTCCTGGTTGCAGGCGCTCAGGCCGAGGACCAGAGCCGCGACGAGGAACAGGGGAAGAATCCGTTTCATTGCCATATCTCCATTGTTTCGTTTGAAGTCGATTGGATCAAGAAGTCGCGCAAGACTACGCGCGCCGGGGATATCTGGCAAGGGAAACATCGGATAGCCTGTTGTGGCGGCATCGCCTGGGCCGAGTCGGGCGCGGCAGGAAGTTCCATCGTTCAGTTCGTCGTTTCCCCTTGGAAATATGGGGGATTCGTGCTGGCACATCCCTTGCTTTCAATCTCATCGAGAAGGCATCGGGAACTTCTTGCCGGGGAATGGGTATCCCTGCGGTTCCCGCGAGTCCGGCCAGCGCCGGATCGGAGGAAGTATGAGTTTCGGAAGTATGTACGTGGGCGCCACCGGCGTGGTGGCCCATAGCGAAGGAATGCAGGTCCTGGCCAACAACCTGGCCAACGTCGACACCATCGGCTACAAACGCTCGGACATTCTGTTCGGCGATCTTATCAGCCAGCAGGTGGCTTCGGGCGGTGCATTGTACGAATCCGGTTCGGTCCGCACCAGCCAGTTGGGCAAGGGCGTGGGCGTGTCGTCCATCCGGGGCGATTTCACCAGCGGAGCCCTGTCCGGGACCACCTCCGCCACTGACCTGGCCATCTCGGGCGAGGGCTTCTTCGGCGTCAACGATCCCTCAGGAACCATTCGTGGGGCGTCCCACTATACGCGGGCCGGGGATTTCCGTTTCGACAACGAGGCCTATCTGGTCAACGCCCAGGGGTACCGGCTGCAAGGGTTCGCCTATGACCGCGAGACCGGCGAGTGGTCGGGCAGCGTGTCCGACATCCAATTGCCTTACGAAGACGTGACCGTGGACGGCCAGACCGCCCGCGTGGTTCAGTCCTCGCCGCTCGCCACCTCTTCGGTGGAGGTCGTCACCCGGCTGGATCATTCGGCCCTGAGCCAAATCTCCGATGAAAACAATCCGTTTTTCGCCATGCTCGGGGCGTACGCCGCCAACGGGACCGATTCGGATTCCCCGTTCGGCGACGCGCAGCCGCAGTATTCCACGGCCGTGGACGTGTTCGACGAGAACGGCGTCAACCACGAAATGACTATCTATTTCGATCCGGTGTCCACGGCGGGACTCTCCAACGCCGTGCCCGGCTACACCTATTGGGAATACCTCGTCGCCCTGCCCGGCGAGTCGGACGGCTCGACGGCCAACGGCACCTCTGCGGCCGGATTGGCCGGGATGGGGGTGTTGACCTTCAACGACAGGGGCGCACTCATCAACCAGTCGGCTTTTACTTTGGACCTCGCGAACGCGTCCGGAGCCGGCGGCACGAGCCTGGGAGCCTGGGTTCCCGCCGAGTTCAGCGAGGACGGCCTGGCGCAGTTCAATTACACCTTCGCCAGCAACGGCGGGGCCGGGACCATTGCCTATGATTTCGGGGTCAACTCCGATACGGCGTCCTGGGCGGGCGGGTCCGTGGCCTCGGCCGCTGACATCGGGACGAACGCGAACCTGCTCCCAGAGATGGACTCCATGAACCGGGACGCCCGCGTGACCACCAGTTACGACCTGCCGTCATCCACCTTGTTCAGCCTTCAGGACGGTTACTCCTGGGGATATCTCAACTACGTCAGCGTGAACGAGGAGGGCGTGCTCAGCGGCCACTTTTCCAACGGCCAGACCGAGGAGATGTATCAGGTGGCCGTCTACAAGTTCAACAGCCCGTGGGGGCTCAAGCGGGACGGCGGCACCAATTTCGTGGCCACCGAGGCATCGGGCGAGGCCATCCTCGGCACGGCCGGGGACCGGGGGCGTGGGCTCATCAATCAGAACACCCTCGAAGAGAGCAACGTGGACATGGCCCGGGAGTTCTCCAACATGATCGTCACCCAGCGGGGATATCAGGCCAACACCAAGGTCATCACCACCTCGGATTCGATCCTGAACACCCTCATTTCCATCAAGCGCTGATCCCTTTCTCCATCGCATCACGGGGCGTTGTCCGGCAGGTCCGGGCAACGCCCTTTTTCGCGCCCCGCCTTGAATTTCCCTGACAAAGCGGATAGTCAGAACGTGATCCGCCAACAAGGAGTTTCACGTGACGGAGACAAGCGACGCCCGCAGCCGGGAGGCCGTCATGGCCCTGGTCCGGGAGGTGGAACAGGAAGCCCCGGGCGGGGCGGAATCCCTCTACATGGCCGCCATGCTGGCCGATGCGCCCCTGCCCTACGATTTTGCCCTTTCCGTGGAGGGCACCATGCACAATCCGGCCCTGGTCAACCCCGCCGCCGCCTTTTTCGCGGCCACGGCCATCATGACTCCGCTCATCGATCGCGGATTGGTCTTCGCCGATCCGGACGCCCAGGTATTCACCCTGCCGCCGGATGTGCGTGAGATTCTGCGCGCGGGCATGGACCGGCAACAGGCCGCCGAGTGGGCCGGGCGGGCCGTCTACGCCCTGAACCTGTCCCTGCCCGACGCCGAGCCGCAAAGCCTGCCTGTCGTGGAATGGCTTCTGCCCCATGTGCTGGCCTGCCGGGACCTGGCGGCCGACCTCGGCGTGAACACGGCCGCCGCCAACCGGGTCCTGCATCAGGCCGGATTCACATTGTATTACGGTCAGCGCCACAAGGAAGCCGCCGGACTGCTGGAAGCGGCCATGGCCGTCGACGTGGCCCTCAAGGGCGGCCATCATCCGGACATCGCCGCCGACCTGGAAGGGCTGGCCACGGTCTATCAGGCCGGAGGGAATTTGGCCCGCGCCGAAGCGACCTTTTCCGCCTGTCTGGACCTGCAACGCGAGATACTCACCGAGAACAATCCGTCCATGGTCCCGGTGCTGCACGGTTTGGCCATGGTCCGACAGGCGCGCGGCGACCTGGCCGGGGCCGAGTCCGCCCTGAACGAGTGCCTGGCCGTCCTGCGCGCATCCGGGGAGGAACGCCACCCGGCCGCAGCCTCCTGCCTGCACAATCTGGCCCTGCTCATGGATGCGCTGGACCGCCCCGAGGAAGGGTTGCGCCTTGCCCTGGAGAGTCTGGGCATGACCGTGGACCTGTACGGCGAACACCATCCCGAAGCCGCCGCCGGGCACAATCTCGCCGGGCTGCTTTTCGAACGGCTGGGCAAGGGGCCCGAGGCAGAGGCGCATTTCCGCAAAAGTCTTTCCATTCGCAGCCGGACTTTTGGCGAGGACCACCCCGAGACCGCCCAGGCATTGTGCAATCTGGCCCTGTTCCTGGACGGGCGGGGCGCGGGCGAAGAGGCCTTCGACTGCTTCGAGCGCGGCTTCGCGGCCTATGAGGCTGCTTTGGGACCGGATCACCCCTACATGGAGTCCGCCCTGGACAATCTCGTCGCCTTTCTGGAACGGACCGCGTCGTCGGATTCGCCCCTGCGGGAGCGGGCCGAAGCGCGGCTCAGGCTGATCGTGGAAAAAGCGGGGCGTTGATGGAGCCGATACTTGCCGTCGGGTTGGGGGAAATCCTCTGGGACGTGCTGCCCCATGCGCGTCTGCTCGGCGGCGCGCCCGCCAATTTCGCCTATCAGGTCAACGCGCTGGGCGGGGCCGGGGTGCCCGTGTCCCGCGTGGGCGACGACGAGCTTGGCCGAGAGGCTCTGTCCCTGTTGGTTCGCAGGGGAGTGAACATCGACGCCGTGTCGCTTGACCCGGAGCATCCCACCGGCACGGTGGACGCCAGCGTGGACGAGAACGGCGTGGCCGTTTACGTCTTCCCGGACGACGTGGCCTGGGATTTCCTGACCCTGGACTCCGCCGCACTGGCTCTGGCCGCCAATGCCGACGCTGTTTGTTTCGGCACATTGGCCCAGCGCGCCGACGTGTCGCGCCGGGCGATCCATCGCTTTCTGGACGCCTCGGAAAAGGCGCTCAAGGTCTTCGACATAAATCTGCGTCAGAATTTCTACTCCTCGGAGATCATCGCCGACTCCCTGCAAGCGGCTCATGTCCTCAAGATCAACGACGACGAACTCGGCGTGCTGACTCGGCTGTTCTCCCTGCCCAAGGGCGAGCAGCCCGCCATGCG
Source organism: Pseudodesulfovibrio thermohalotolerans (assembly GCF_021353295.2). NCBI lineage: Bacteria > Pseudomonadati > Thermodesulfobacteriota > Desulfovibrionia > Desulfovibrionales > Desulfovibrionaceae > Pseudodesulfovibrio > Pseudodesulfovibrio thermohalotolerans. Next base: position 3,863,065 of record NZ_CP120635.1, read on the forward strand.
GACGCTCATGGAGCGATACGACCTCGACCTCGTGGTGCTCACCAGGGGCGGGGCCGGAAGCCTGATCGTCGCGGCCGACGCCGTTTCCGACCTGCCCGGCGAGCCGGTGGAGGTCGTGGACACCATCGGCGCGGGCGATGCGTTTACCGCTGCTCTCGTGCTCGGTTATCTCAAGGGGATGCCTCTGGACGATATCAACAGGTATGCCGCCAAGGTGGCGGGCCATGTTTGCGGGCAACCGGGCGCCATGCCCGATATGCCCGACGAATTGAAGGTCGTTTAGGGAAGGCCGCCCCGAGGGGCGGCTTTTTTATTTGGTGCAGCCAATTCCATATTGGAAGTAGAGAGGGCGCGCCGGACGGTGCGTTCACTCGTTAAGGCAGGCGCGCCTTTGGCGCGAGAGCCAGTGTGGAGGCTTTGCCTCCTCAGCTTCCATGCCCTCCCGGCGGGGTCCATTTCTTTTGCTGGCCCAAAAGAAATAGACGAAAGAAAAGGGCCTTGCGCCAGCCCGGCCGCCCGCAGGATCTTCGGCAAGAATCCGATCCGCTCGGGTCGGCTCCACCCAATCAAAAGTATAAGTCCTTCTCTTGTGGACAGCTCTCCACTCTCGGTAGCATTCCCTTGCTCCTCACAGGAGCCGCCGCCCCTTCGCGGTCGGCTTCTACGCCGCTGATCCAGGGCTGGAGTTGAGTTATTCTTCACAGGAGCTTGGTCGTGGGAGAGGTCTTATTTGCGGGATGGTGCGCCAGCTTGATAAGGCAGGCGCGCCTTTGGCGCGAGAGCCAGTGTGGAGGCTTTGCCTCCTCAGCTTCCATGCCCTCCCGGCGGGGTCCATTTCTTTTGCTGGCCCAAAAGAAATAGACGAAAGAAAAGGGCCTTGCGCCAGCCCGGCCGCCCGCAGGATCTTCGGCAAGAATCCGATCCGCTCGGGTCGGCTCCACCCGATCAAAAGTATAAGTCCTTCTCTGGTGGCCCGCTCCCCACTATCGATAGCACTTTCTTGATCGTCACAGGAGCCGCCGCCTCTTCGCGGTCGGCTTCTAGGCCGCCAATCCAGGGCTAGCGTTCGTAGGGCCTTTGAGGGTGCGCGGTCGCCTTTGGGTGTTCATTGGAGACCGAAGAGCCTGAAATAGGTCCTTTTCGCGTTGGAAGACAGGGCCTCGCTTGCGCGGGAGACGTTCGAAAGCCGGGGCCTAGAGCCTGTCTGAAGCGGCGAAGCGTGGGCCGACTGCGTCTGCCGGAGGCAGACATCCTGTCGGGCAGCGAAAGCCGCTACAGGCTCTTGGCCACTGCTTTCGGGAGCACGCAGGGCCAAAAAAGCGCAGTTTTTGCTTCCTTTTTTCTGCGCCAGCAAAAAAGGAAGTCGCCGTAAAGGCGAAACAACACGTAAGGATGCCGTGCACCGTAGAACGCGAAGCGCGCTAATATCCACGCGCTACATCACACTTGCCTTTGGGAGGGCCTTCATTTCGCTTATGGAAGCTCCTTCGAGAACGAAGAACCCAAATGAGCCATCCCGCGTTGGAAGACAGGACCTCGCTTGCGCGGGAGACGTTCGAAAGCCGGGGCCTAGAGCCTGTCTGAAGCGGCGAAGCGTGGGCCGACTGCGTCTGCCGGAGGCAGACATCCTGTCGGGCAGCGAAAGCCGCTACAGGCTCTTGGCCACTGCTTTCGGGAGCACGCAGGGCCAAAAAAGCGCAGTTTTTGCTTCCTTTTTTCTGCGCCAGCAAAAAAGGAAGTCGCCGTAAAGGCGAAACAACACGTAAGGATACCGTGCACCGTAGAACGCGAAGCGCGGCACTATTCCCCGAGCTGCAAAATCAAAGGAAAAAGAAGCCCCCTCCGTCTAGAACAACCGCTCTCCGTCAAAATCAAACACGAGGTATTCGACCGAAATGCGGCCGTCGGAGAACGCTTCGGCAGCCCCCTTGGCGCGCGAGGCGAGCAGGGCGACGAGAGCCGGGCGGGCCGGGTCGTCCTTGAGAAGGTCGAGGACCTGCCGCGCGGTGTTGGCCGTGCGAATGGTCGTTTCGCTGGCCGGGTCGCAGCCCGCTTCGAGACAGCGTTCGGCCAGCAGCCCGAAGTCCACGGGATACGTCCGGGCGTGGGTGTACGGCAATCCCTGCGCCTGCTTGACGAGCTTGCCGAAAAACACGGACCAGGCGACGCGGCGGAACCCGTGATCGGCGGCGGCGCGCATGGAGAATTCGAAGAAGTCGGCGGCCTGGATCAGGGCCGTTTCCGGCGTGTCTGGCCGGGTTTCCTGGTAAAGCCGTTCGCTTCGGCGGCCCGTGGTCATGACCGCCAGATCGAGCCTCTGGGCGCGGGCCACGCTCAGCCCCTCCTCGATGGTCGCCATCCAGGAAGCGTGCGAGTACGGCTTGACGATGCCGTGGGTGCCGAGGATGGAGATGCCGCCGACGATGCCGAGCCTCGGATTCATGGTCTTCTGCGCGATGGCCTCGCCCTCGGGGACTTCGATCGTGACGAGAATGCGCCCGGACTCAAGCCCGGTCGCGGCCAGCCGGGCCGCCTCTTCGATCTGTCGGCGCGGATCGGGGTTGATGGCCGCCTCGCCTACGTTCACGGGCAGGCCGGGCAGGGTGGCGCGGCCCACGCCCTGGCCGCCGTCGACCGTCACGGCGGGCGGCGTCGGACCGTCGCGGTCCAGCCGGACGACGGCCTGGATTTCGTGGCCGTGGGTGACGTCCGGGTCGTCGCCGCCGTCCTTGATGACGGTAACACGCACCTCGTCCCCCTCGGGATCGATGCGGTCGATGGGCACGGCCAGAAAGCCGCCCGGCGGCAGAGGGGCGTCTACGGCGCCGGGCCGTTCGCCCGTGAGCAGAAAACGAATTCCGGCCATTGCCGCGGCCGCTGCGCAAGTGCCGGTGGTCCGGCCGGTTCGAAGCGGTTTTTCCATGATTAACGGACTCTTCTGGCGGGTTCGTAGAGAATGGTCCCCGCGAGGTCGGAGATGTTTTCGATGATGTTTTTGAACAGCAGCACATGGAAGGGGTACATGGCGTACCAGTAGAGGATGCCGGTCAGGCCGCGCGGCAGGAATTTGGCGGTCATGGACAGGTCCACGGCATTGTCCCACTGGGAGTCCATGCGGAATTCGAGCAACGCCTCGCCCGGCAGACGCATTTCGGCCAACAGGAGTAGCCGCCGTCCCTCGTCCGAGGCGATCACGCGCCAGAAGTCCAGGGCGTCGCCCACATGCGGGGTGTCGTCGCCGTGCGGACGGCCGCGATGCATCCCCGGTCCGGCGAGCAGGCGGTCGATGAAGCCGCGAAGCCGCCACAGGGGATCGCCGAAATACCAGCCATGCTCCCCGCCGATGCGGGCCACCTGCTCCCAGACTTTTTTCGGGTCGCCCTGCAACCGGGCCTTGTAGCCCATTTCGAAGCGTGTTCCGCCCGCGTAGTGCGGGTCGTCGGCCGAAGCCCATTCGGGCATACAGGCGGACCCCACGTCGAATAGGCAGGTCTCCACCGTTTGCTGTTTGGTCTTTTCAAGGGCGCGGCGGATGGACTCGCGGCAGGAGAGCAGCTCCTGTGGCACGAGGTCGCGGATGCGTTCATCCCGACAGATCACCTCGTTGCGCAGCCCTTCGATGAGGGCGCGGGACAGGGGCATGGGAACCGGGGTTATCAGGGACACCCAGAAGGAGGAGAGGCGCGGGGATACGAAGGGCAGGGGCAGCAGCCGCCGCCGGGGGATGCCCGCCACTTCGGAGTAGAGGTGGAAGAGTTCCTCGTAGGAAAGGATGTCCGGTCCGCCGATGTCCAGGGTCAGCCCGGCGGTGGCGTCGTTTTCCAGACATCCGGCGAGATAGTCGAGCACGTTGCGGATGGCGATGGGCTGTGTCCGGGTGCGCACCCATGCCGGGGTAATCATCACCGGCAGGCGGTCCGCCAGGTAGCGGACCAGTTCGAAGGAAGACGAGCCGGACCCGATGATCTGGGCGGCCCGCAGGGTGGTCACTTCGGCCGGGCCGAGGGTGAGGATGCGGCCCACTTCGGCCCGCGAACGCAAATGCTTGGAGAGGGGGTGGTCCTCCCGGTCTTCGCCCAGCCCGCCGAGATAGATGATCCGCTTGAGGTTCGCGTGGGTGGCGGCTTTGACCATGTTGTAGGCCGCGTCACGTTCCTGCTCGGCGAAATCGCGTCCCGGCTTGGTCATAGAGTGGACCAGATAGAAACAGGCGTCGCACCCCTCGGCGGCCTTTTTGAGGCTTTCGAGATCGTGCATGTCGGCCTGCACGGCCTCCACCTTGTCGCCCCAGGACCGCGCGTGGATTTTCTCCACGCTGCGTCCTGCGGCCCGGACCCGGTGTCCGCGTTCCAGAAGCAGCGGCACGAGCCGCCCGCCAACGTAGCCCGTGGAACCCAGTACGAGAACCTGCGCGGCAGTCATGGCTTCACCGCCTAGCGGGGCTTGGTCCGGAAGGTGATGCCTTCGCCGTCCGGGTGGTAGTTCCATCCCAGGTCAGCCATGCACATGAGGAACTGCTTGTTCTGCTTGTGTTTGTCCAGGGGGAACATCTCGCCCGCCTGCACCTCGCATTTCAGGGAGTCTTCCTTGAACTTCCGGTTCAGAGTCTTGCCCGAGTAGTCCGGGTGGGTCCAGGGCTTGGCGCAGCCGCCGAGAAGCAGGGCGGCCGAGGTCAGCGCGGCGAAAAGGATGGCGATAAGGGTACGGCGCATGGCGAAGCTCCGGTTATTCGTCCTTGAGGTCCCGGCTCATCAGGTCGCGGGTTGCCTGGCCAGGGTCTTTGCCTTCATACAATATACTATATACCTGTTCGGTGATAGGCAACTCCACATCGAGTTTTTTGGCCAGATGGTGCAGGGATTTTGTGGTCTTGACGCCTTCGGCCACGGCCTTCATCTCGCCGACGATATCTTCCAGCTTGGCCCCCTGGCCGAGCCGCAGGCCGACCTGACGGTTGCGCGACAGGTCGCCGGTGCAGGTCAGGACCAGGTCGCCCATGCCGGACAGGCCCATGAAGGTGCGCTCCTGGCCGCCCATGGCTTCGCCCAGACGGCTCAACTCTGCCAGGCCCCGGGTAATCAGCGCGGCTCTGGCGTCGTGGCCGAAGCCCAGGCCGTCGGCCATGCCCGCGGCGATGGCGATGACGTTCTTGACTGCGCCGCCCAGCTCGACGCCCCGGTAGTCCGGAGTGAAGTAGACGCGGAAATAGGGGGTGGAGAAGGCTTCCTGCAGCTCTCGGCCCAGGTCGTGGTCCTCGCAGCCCAGGGATACGGAGGTGGGCATGTCGCGGGAGACCTCGGCGGCGAAGGAGGGGCCGGACAGGGCGGCGTAACGCGGCCGTTTGCCCTCCAGCGCGTCGGCAACCACGCGGGAGATGGGAGCCAGGGAATCCAGCTCGATGCCCTTGGACGCGTTGACGATCACAGGACGGCTCGGCAGCAGGTCGCGGAACCCGGAAAGAGCCGGGCGGATGAACTGGCTGGGGATGACCACCAGGAAGTAGTCGGCTCCGGCGAAGGCGGTTTCGGGGTCGGACTCGACTTTCAGGGCCTCGGACAGGGTTACGCCGGGCAGGAAAACCCGGTTTTCCCGGTGCTTGCGGATATCCTCCACCACCTCGGGCTCGCGTGCCCACAGGGTGGTGTTCCTTCCGTTTTTGGCGAGCATGTCGGCGAGAGTTGTGCCCCATGCGCCCGCGCCCAGAACAGCTATTTTCATCAGATGGTCTCCTTGGGTGGTTTGTCGAGTCGGTAAGCATACGTGGCGCGCGCCACGGTGGCAAGGGCGGGGGGACCGGGAAAAGCGCCCGTGCCGGTTGCATCCGGGAACGGTCGAAGGTATAGACCCCACATGGCAATACAATTCACCGAAACCGAGGAAAGGATACTCGCCCTGGCGGGCGGGGATTTGCCGGACACCGAGCGGCCGTTCAAGACCATCGCGGACGCCGTGGGTGTAACCGAGCAGGAGGTTATCGACCTTATTGGCGACCTCAAGGACCGCAAGATCATCCGACGTTTCGGGGCCACCCTGCGTCACCAGAAGGCGGGCTACGGGCACAATGCCATGGTCGCCTGGCGGGTGCCGGCAGAGCGCACCGACGAGGTGGGCGGCATCTTCGCCGCGCGGCCCGAGATATCCCATTGCTACGTCCGGCGCACCTATCCGGAGTGGACCTACAACGTCTACACCATGATCCACGGCGAGCGGCCCGGCCATACCGACGAGGTGGTGGCCGAGCTGGAAAAGACCGTGGGCATAGACGACCATTGTACCCTCCGGTCGCTCAAGGAACTCAAAAAGACCTCCATGGTCTATTTCAAATAGGAAGCACGACATGGATTCGAAATCGCTTTACGCCAAGGCGCTGACCCTCATGCCCGGCGGCGTCAACTCGCCGCTGAGGGCCTGCAAATACGTCAATTCCGAGCCGGTCTTCATCGCCGACGCCAAGGGGGCGCACCTCTTTGACGTGGAAGGCCGCGAGTACATCGACTACGTCTTTTCCTGGGGGCCCATGCTGCTCGGGCACCAGGACCCGGCCGTGAACGCCGCTGCCCACGAGGCCGTGGATCACGGCTCCAGCTACGGCGCGCCCTGCCTGGGCGAAGTCCTGCTGGCCGAGGAGATCAACAAGCTCATCCCGTCCATGGAGATGATGCGCATGGTCTCCTCCGGCACAGAAGCGACCATGTCCGCCCTGCGGCTGGCGCGCGGCTACACCGGCCGCAACAAGTTCGTGAAGTTCATCGGCAACTACCACGGCCACGCCGACGCCTTTCTGGCGGCGGCCGGTTCCGCCGCAGGCACCGTGCCCGGCACCCCCGGCGTGCCCGAGGCGGTCATCAGCCATACTCTGCTGGCCCAGTACAACGACCTGGACGCCGTGCGTAAGCTTTTCGAGGAGTCCGGCGACGATATAGCCTGCGTCATCGTGGAGCCGTGCGCGGGCAACATGGGCCTGGTGCTGCCGAAACCCGGCTTCCTCCAGGGATTGCGCGACCTGTGCACCGAGTACGGCGCTGTGCTGATTTTCGACGAGGTCATCACCGGCTTCAGGCTTGCCCCCGGCGGAGCCCAGGAGCGGTACGGCATCACCCCGGACCTGACCACGTTGGGCAAGATCATCGGCGGCGGGTTCCCGGTGGGCTGCTACGGCGGCAAGCGCGAGATCATGGAGCACATGGCCCCGGTGGGCGGCGTGTTCCAGGCGGGCACCCTGTCCGGCAACCCCGTGGCCATGGCCGCCGGTCTGGCCACCCTGAAACGGTTGCAGGAGTGCGACTACGAGGCCCTGGAGGCCAAGACCAAGGCGCTGACCAGCGAGCTGGCCGCCATCGTCGAGTCCAAGGGCAAGCCTGTTTACGTGGCCCAGGCCGGTTCGGCCTTTACCATGTATTTTTCGGACAAGCCCGTGACCAACATGGTCGAGTCGGGCCAGTGCGACGGCGACGCCTATGCGGCCTACTGGCAGCAGATGATGTCCCGGGGCGTCTATCTGGCCCCGGCGGGCTTTGAATGCGCCTTCACATCCTTCGCCCATTCGGATGAGGATTTCGAGAAGACGCTGGCCGCAGCCCGCGCCGTGACGTTCTAAATCGCGTCGAAACCGTTTATACGATCGGGCCGGGAACCCCTTCGGGGACCGGCCCGTTTTCCGTTGGTTCGCGCCGAAAAATAAAAAACACCCCACTATGTATCGTTTTTTTCTTCCCCCAGTTGAAGGTTGCTGATAAATGAAACGAATGCCAGCAAAAAAAATAGCCGTATACGCACTGACCTCCCAGGGATTGGCGGTGGGCAGGCTCTTGGCCGCCCGACTGCATGGAACGCTCTATGCTTCCAAACCGTTGGAAGCGGAGGGCGCCATTCCCTTCGAATCCCTCAAGCACCTCGTCTCGGCCACCTTCAATGCCTTTGACGGGCACGTCTTCGTGGCGGCCGCGGGTATTGTTGTCCGATGCATCGCGCCTCATCTCCAGAGCAAGGAGACCGATCCGGCCGTCGTCTGCATGGACCAGGGCGGGCTGTTCGCCATCAGTCTGTTGTCCGGCCATCTCGGCGGGGCCAACGAGCTCGCCGACAGGTGCGCGCGGACCATGGGCGCGCAGTCGGTCATCACCACAGCCACGGATTCGGCGGGCGTGCTGTCCATCGACAGTCTGGCCATGGCCAAGGGGTTGGCCATCGGCACCATCGGCAAGGTCAAGGACGTGAACATGGCCCTGCTTGAGAACCGGATCGTCCAGGTCTACGACCCCGAGGATTGGCTCGGGCTGGCCTGGCACGCGGGATTCGAAGGCCGGGCCGGATACGAGGACTGGAACGAGTCGAGCCCCGGAATCTGGGTTTCGTGGCACAACGACGCCCCGGAGGGGAGCCTGGCCCTGCACCCGAGGATGCTGCATCTTGGCATCGGCTGCCGCCGGGACATCACCACCTACGAGATTCTCGACCACGTGCACATGGTCTTCAAGAAACACGGCCTGGCCATGGATTCCATCGCCTCAGTGGGGTCGGTGGAGGCCAAGCGCAACGAGGCGGGACTGCTTGAGGCCGCCGAAGAGTTCGGCGTGGACCCCGTTTTTTACACCACGGCTCAGCTTGCCGCCGTGGATGCGCCCACGCCTTCGGATCGCGTCCAGCAGCACATGGGCGTGCCGAGCGTGGCCGAGGCATCCGCCATGCTCGCCTCCCACGGCGGGCAGCTCCTCGTCAGCAAGGAGAAGACATCAACCGTGACGTTGGCCGTGGCCAGGAGCAACCGTGCTTAAGGCCGTAAGCTTGGGGCCGGGCGACGAGTCCCTTCTTACGCCGGCGGCGCGCGCGGCCATCGGCGAGGCCGATGTCGTGGCCGGATATAAGGGGTACATCGAGCTGGTCCCGGAAGAATTGTTGCAGGACAAGATCGTGGTCTCCACGGGCATGATGGGCGAGGTGGACCGCGTCCGGCAGGCCGTGGAACATGCCCGCGAGGGCCGGAAGACGGTCATGGTCTGCTCCGGTGACGCAGGTATCTACGCCATGGCAGGTCTGCTTCTGGAGGTCCTTGAGAGCGAAGGGCTTCTTGAGGCGGTGCCCTTTGAGGTCGTTCCGGGCGTGGCCGCCTTCAACGCGGCGGCCGCATTGCTTGGCGCGCCGCTCATGCATGATTTCGCCTCCATCAGCCTGAGCGACCTGCTGACTCCCTGGGAGCGCATCCAGCAGAGGCTTCAGGCCGCCGCCAGCGCGGATTTCGTCATAGCCATCTACAACCCCCGCTCCAAGAAGCGCAGCGGCCATCTGCGCGAAGCCCTGGAGATCATTGGCCGGTTTCGCAGGCCGGAGACGCCGGTGGGCATCGTGCGCAAGGCGTACCGCCCCGGCCAGATGGTCGAAGCCGTCCGGCTCGACGGCGTGGATGTGGAAAAGGTGGATATGCAGACTGTCCTCGTCGTGGGCAACTCCGCCACCCGGCTGGTTGGCGGACGGATGCTCACGCCGCGCGGGTATCACCGCAAATACGCACTCTGATGCGGTAAATCAAAGTGGAAATCCCCCTTGCGTTCAATGTCCTTTATCGGGTAAAAGCAAGGGTCTACGATGGCAGCCCCCTTCTTGACAGGGGGTGGATACTTATTTATCCCGCATAGTAGAGAGTGTGACTGTTTATCTTTTATGCAACAGGAGGAACTAGGTAAATGAAGAAGTCTCTCATCATCAGCTTGATGGTGGCCGCCCTGGTTTGTGTCTTCTGCCTGCCCGTGGTCATCGCTGCCAACGCGCCCGCAGACACCATCACCATCGAGGTCCCCGCCGGCGCCAAGGCGACCAAAACGCCCGTGACCTTCCCGCACAAGAAACACGTGGACGGCGGCATCGACTGTCTGGTCTGCCACCACAAGTCCGCCACCCCTGACGAAGCCAAGAGCTGTGCCGCCGAAGGCTGTCATGTGGATGCCAGCAAGGCCGCCAAGAAGGAGCCCACCGGCTTCTACTCCGCCTTCCATAGCAAGAAGGCCGACGCTTCCTGCCTGGCCTGCCACAAGAAGGAAAAGAAGGCCGGCAAGGCCGTTCCGGTCAGCTGCAAGGAATGCCACCCCAAATAAACCTTTAGGGTGAATACCAGGGGGGCTGTTCAAAACGGCCCCCCTTTTTAAACCGGTTTTCCGGAGGTAACCCATGACCCCTGCCCCGCCGCCTCCTCCCAAAGACGACGCCGATGTGCGCGACGTGCTGAACGAACCCGCTGTCGATAGCGAAGGTTTCGACCTCGATTCCGTGGATGCGGATTTCGAGCAGGAACTCGAAGACCTGTTCGCCGACGACCTTGAGGATACTCCCGTTCCCGATGAGAGCGGCGGTCCCGTCGTGCTTGACGACGAAGTGGAAGCCGAAAAGGCCGCGCCCGCCGGTGAGGAACTGCTGGTCCTGGACGACGTGGTGGAGGAACCCGCCGCGGCCGAATCCGCGCCGGAGGCCGAGGAGCTTCTGATCTTGGATGATGTGGCCGAAGAGCCTGCCGAGGAAGTTGACGACGAGAGCGAGTTGATCGTGCTCGACGAGGTGGTGGAACTGGTCGAGAAGGCCGATGCCGCCGAGGGCGGGGCACAGGCTGTGACCGCCACCGAGGCCGTGGTGACCGACTTGGAGCTTCCCTCCGAGGAAGATGACGAGGAGGACGAAGAGATCATCAACCTCGACGATCTGGTCGAGGAGCCTGTCTCCTACGAGTCCCAAGAGGCCGAACAGGCCGAAGAGCTCGAAGAAGAGCCGCTCATTGATCTCGACGATCTGCTCGGGGAGGAGTCTCCGGCCGAGCCGGAAACGGAAATTTACGAGTCCGGGACGGAACCCGTCCGGGACGATGAGGCGGAGGGTGGTTTCGAAGATGCGCCCGCCGTCGAAGAGCCTCTTGCGGAGCCGGTCGACGAGGCCGTGCCTGCCGGTGAGGCGATGAACGAGTCCATTCCCGCCGAGGAGCTGGACGCCGTCATGGACGAGCCTGAAGAGGCCCGGTCTGCCGAAGACGAGGTGTTTGTCTCAGCGGCAGACGATCTGCCGAGCGCCGAGCCGATGGACGCCGAACTCACCGGCCTTGAAGAGCTGGGAGACGACGACATCGAGGATGTGGACAGCCTTCTGGACAACGTCGAGGTGGACGTGTCCGATGTTGTGGACACCGAAGCGGTAGACGCCGAGATGGATGACGACATGGTCATGGATTTGGACGAAGGGTCCCTGGACGAGGTGCTGGCCGTCGAATCCGAACCGTCCGACGTGGACATGGACGAGGAACCGGATCTGCTCCCGATCATTCCGGCCGGGGAGGGCGAGCCCACCCTGGCGGAACTCCAGGCCAAGGTCCGTCAGTTGGAGGGTCGGGTGGAGGAGCTTGAACTGCGCCTTCGCGACGAGATCGCCCAGATGGTCCCGGCGGAAGCCGCCAGAATCATCCGCGAGGAGATTGCGGCGTTGACCGCCGACTTCGACGAATAACGGAAAATTCCGATCGAGCGGTCCGCCCCGGATCGTTCCAGAAAATTTGTAAAGGCCTCACCTTCAGGGTGGGGCCTTTTTTCATGCGCATTCGGCCAAAGCCCGTTTCAAGCACTCCACTCCAAAGAACACAAAACCACCCGCTCCAATCTGTCTCATTTAAATCCTCTTCCCTAAAAAAAGACTGCCTGTACCTCCCGCGAAGCGGCAATAAAAAGTTTAGGAAAAGAAGGGGATGGGGGTCCGGGGGAAAGGGAGGAAAGAACCCTTTTCAAAGGGGTTTTCCTCCCCTTCCCCCGGTCGCCGGAGGCTCCTTCGCCTACGTGCCGCAGAAAGTCTGCTCGACGCGTTCCTCGGGTCGCGGCGGAGCGGCGTATTCGGCGTTTTCCGGCTGATCTTCGTAGGGCCGCCGGAGCACTTCGATGAGCCTGTCGACGAGGGTGAAGTCACCGACCTCAGCCGCCTGGATGGCCTGCTCGATGCGGTGGTTTCGCGGGATGAAGGCCGGGGTGGCGGAACGCATGGTTTCGCGGGCCGTGCCGACGGAGCCTGTCAGCGCCAGTCGGGCGCGCCAGTCGTCGAGCCAGTGGCGAATCTCCTCGTTTGTGGCGAAGAGGGCCGTGAACGGGGCCGGATCGGTCTGGGCGTCGCAGAGGGCGCGGAAGGCGTTGGTGAAATCTGTCCCGTTGCGCCGCATGAGATCAAGGAGACCGCGCGCCAGGGCAAAGGATTCGTCGTCGCCGGGCAGCCCGATCTTGCTGCAAAGCCCTTGCGTGTAGTGGGCGGCGAAAGCCGGGATGAACCGTTCCAGAACCGCCTCTCCCGCCGTATGCGCCCGGGATTCGTCGTCGTCCAGCAAGGGGATGAGACAGCCGCCGAGACAGGCCAGGTTCCAGGCCATGATGGTCGGCTGCCGATTGAAGGCGTAACGCCCGAAGTGGTCGATGGAGCTGAACACCGCCTCGGGGTCGTACTGGTCGAGGAAGGCGCACGGGCCAAAGTCGATGGTCTCGCCGCTCACGGCGGTATTGTCCGTGTTCATGACGCCGTGCACGAAGCCGACGCACATCCATCGGGCCATGAGCTCGGCCTGGGCGGAACAGATGGCCTCGAACAAAGCGAGATACGGATTGTCCGCCTGGCTCGCGGACGGGTGGTTGCGTTCGATGACATGATCGGCAAGTTGCCGGACGGCGTCTTCCATGCGCCGTGCCGCGAAATATTCAAAGGTGCCCACGCGCACGAATCCGGATGCGACGCGGGTAAGGACCGCGCCGTGAAGCTCGGCTTCGCGGAACACGGGCTGGCCGGTCGATGTCATGGCCAGGGCGCGGGTGGACGGGATGCCCATGGCGTGCATGGCCTCACTGACCACGTATTCGCGCAGGACCGGCCCGAGCGGGGAGCGGCCGTCGCCCCCGCGCGAGAATTTGGTGCGGCCGGAGCCCTTGAGCTGGATGTCGAACCGTTCGCCCGCCTTGTTGACGGTTTCGCCCAGGAGATGCGCCCGGCCGTCGCCGAGCTGCGGAACGAACTGGCCGAACTGGTGGCCCGCGTATGCCTGCGCGATGGGTTCGGAGCCGGGCAGGAGCCGGTTGCCGGAGAACAGGGCGGCCAGGTCGGCGTCGTCTTCGGGCAGATCGAGCTCAAGGCGTTCGGCCAGGGGCCGGTTCAGCCGAATGAGCGAGGGCGCGGCGACCGGTTCCGGGTCGATTCGCTGATAAAAGGGCTCGGGAAGATGCGCGTAGCTGTTGATGAAGCGCATGGCGTTCATTCCCCCAGGAGGTTGAACCAGGCCGGGAGCAGAGTGTCCAGCGAATTGGCCAGCAGGCGCATGTAGTGGGCCTCGATCCCGATCATTTCCTCGTCGCGGCGGCGGAGCCATTCGGACATCCAGGCGAAGCGGAGGGCGAGCACCAGTTCCGGCAGCAGGGAGAGGGAGGTCCGGTCCAGGCACACTCCTTGCCGCAGGGTTTGCAGTAGGGCCGGGGCCAGGCCGCGCACCAGGGCGTGCGGGTCCTCGATGCCAACGCAGCCGAGACAGTTGGCCGCGTCGAACAGGCAGGGACGGATTCCGGCGAACTCCCAGTCGATGACGGCCGCGGCGGACGTGCCGTGCCAGATGATGTTCAGGGGGTGAAAGTCTCCGTGGCAGAAGGAAACCGGCAAACTAGGCCACGCCTCGAAGAGAGGCGTCAGCGCGGGCAGGACCGGGGAGAGGGCTTCATGGAGGTCCGGCCTGCGACCGGCCATGGCCGCCATCAGTTCGTCGATGTATCCCTCCAAGAGGAAGGCCGGTTCGTCGTCGAATTCGTGAATGCAGCCAGAGACCTCGCGCAGGCGGCAGAGGAACTTGCCCAGGCTCTCGCCGCGCGCGGCATCCTCTATGTATTCGGGCTGGGGGAGCGGGTCGCCGGGGATGAACGGGGAGAGCTGGTGCTGCTGTCCCTCGTGTTCGATCACGAAACGTCCGTCCGGCCCGGCCAGGTAGGCGGGCACGGGCAATCCGGCACGGCTTAGCCTGTCCAGGGCGCGGGCGATGCGCTCGCGCCTGTCAAACTGGCCCGGGCGCAGTGTTTCGAGCATCCAGACGCGGCCCTGGTCATCTTCCTCGGCGCGGCGGGACAGGCATCGCTCGGGGCTGCCGGGCAGAACGATATCCGTGCGGTGGCGGCCGGAGGACAGCCCCCAAAGGGTGAGCAGATCGGTCATGACGGGCTTACTCCATGTCCGGAGCGGTCCGGATCGCGGCGGCGGTGTCGAGGCCGGTGGTGATTTTCATGGTGAGGCGGCTCCCTGGGAAAAGGTTGTCGTATTGAGGGCTATATGAATATGGGAGCCGGGCGTCAACCTGCGAACCTGTTTCGGGACGGATCGGGGTTTTATTCCGGTGTGAAGTCATATATGTTTATCCTTTGTCTTTGTTATCCGTTTCAATGAGAGAGTACCCCATGTCGCTGAAAGTGAGCAAGCGCAGGCCGCTTGTGTCCCAGTCGGAAATTCGGAACATGACCCTTGAATGCGCCCGGGTGTCGGGCGTGAACCTGGCCCAGGGCGTGTGCGACCTGCCCGTGCCTGAACCTGTCATTCGGGGCGCGGAAGAGGCCATGCGCGCGGGAGCCAATATCTATACCCGCTTCGACGGGCTGGCTCGCCTGCGGGAGGCCGTCGCGGCCAAGCAGCGGCGGTTCTCCGGCATGGAGGTCGACCCGAACGGACAGGTGGTTGTCTCGGCCGGAGCCACGGGCGCGTTCTACTCCGCCTGTCTGGCCCTGCTGGACGAGGGGGATGAGGTCCTGGTTTTCGAACCGTACTACGGCTACCACATCGTGACCATGGCTTCCCTGGGCATCAAGCCGGTCTACGCCACCCTGGAGCCGCCCGAGTGGGGATTCTCCGCCGAGGACCTGGAACGGGCCGTGACCGCGAAGACCCGCGCCATCATCTTGAACACCCCGTCCAACCCGGCGGGCAAGGTTTTTACCCGCGAGGAACTCGCCCTTGTCGCGGATTTCGCCGAGGCTCACGACCTGTTCGTGTTCACCGACGAGATATACGAGCATTTCGTCTTCGACGGCCGCGAGCACGTGTCCCCGGCGACTTTACCCGGCATGGCCCGGCGGACCGTCACCATTTCAGGGCTTTCCAAGGTTTTTGCCATCACCGGCTGGCGGCTCGGCTACGCCATCTGCGATCCCGAATGGGCGTTGGCCATCGGTCATTTCAGCGACCTGGTCTACGTGTGCGCGCCCGCGCCGCTGCAACTCGGCGCGGCCAAGGGATTGGAGGAGCTTGGCCCGGAATATTACCAAGGGGTGTCCGACGACCACCAGCTCAAGCGGGACAGGTTCTGCGACGCCCTGCGTTCGATCGGGCTGACGCCGCATGTCCCGGCCGGGGCGTATTACACGCTCGCCGACGTGACGTCCCTGCCCGGGAAGACCGCCAAGGAGCGAGCCCTGTACCTGCTGGAAAAGACCGGCGTGGCCTGTGTGCCCGGCTCGGCCTTTTATTCCGGCCCGGTGGGCGAGACGTTGGCCAGGTTCTGTTTTGCCAAGGAAATGAATGTGTTGGAGGACGCCATGCAACGGATGGGGAGGCTATCGTGACCGAAAAGGAAAGAGCGGAATTCAAGCGGTTTGCCGCCGAAGAGATCGCGGCTCTGGAAACGGAGATCCCCCGGCTCGCGGAACTGGTCAAGCCCGTGGCCCCGGACAACGCCATCGGGCGCATCTCGCGCATGGACAATATCGTCAACCAGTCCGTGGCCGAGGCCCAACTCTCCAAGGCCAAGGTGCGCCTGGCCCGGTTGCGGGAGGCCATGAAACGGGCGGACGAGGACGAGGAGTTCGGCCTGTGCCTGGATTGTGGGGACCCCATACCCATGGCCCGGCTCAAGGCCATGCCCGAGACCGGTTACTGCGTGGACTGCGCCGAATAGGGGCTACAGGGCCCCGGCGGCCATCGTGTAGAGCCGCTTGAGCATGTCCGGGGGCAGGGGGTTGTCCCAGACGCCCGCGTAGCCCGCCCATATTCTCGCCGCGATCAGGACCAGCACGGCCCCGACAGCCACGGTCGGCCACGGGATGCTGTGTCCAACAGCCTTGAATTCGAGACATCCGTTCACCGGACAGGCCCCCACGCATTGGCCGCAGCCGATGCAGTCCGGGGAGAGAACGCGATCCTTCTTTTCCACTTGTATGCCCGAGGGGCAGCGGGCCGAGCATCTGCCGCAGTGCGCGCAGGCTTCGGCGTCTCGCTGCACGCGCACCGGCCCGAACCAGGCGATGAGGCCCAGGAGCGCGCCATAGGGGCAGAGATAGCGGCACCAGAAGTTGCGCACCACGAGGCTGAGCAGGGCGAGGGCCGCGAATATGGCCAGAGCCGTGCCGGACGGATGCAGAAAGAAGTCGAGCATCCTGGCGTCCGAGGTCATGTTGAACGGACTGCGCAGGAAGGATTCCAGTGAGCGCGGGCTCATGGAAAAGACCGCGAACAGGAAGCCGCTCATGAGCACGTATTTCAGGGCGTGGAGGGGCAGGTCGAGCCAACGGGGCGGAATCTTGGCCAGTCCCATCCTGCGTCCGGCCCGTTCCAGCAGGCCCGAGAGGAACCCCACCGGACAGATGTAGCCGCAGAATCCCTTGCGGAAGAGAAAAGCCATGACCAGTGCGGCCAGGAACACGGCCAGCCCGGCCGGGTGCGCCTGGTCCCAGAGGCCGGAGGCCAGAAGTCTGCGGAAGCCGAGCAGCGCGCTGATGGGCAGGAAACCTTCCACCGCGCCGGGTTTGGGCACGAAGACATCGGATCGGCCTGCGGCCCAATCGAGGAAGAGGATGAAGCGGTAGCCCGCGTAGAGGGAGAAGAGGGTGAAAGCCGCCTGGACGGCTTGCCGGAAACGCTCGGGAGTCATTTTTGTCATGGGAACCTATCCTGTCAGGCGGGTCCCTATACTCATCGCGTCCGGACCGCAACCGGCTGCAAGCGGCTGCACAAGCGGCGGGTTACTTCCGATCCTTCTTTTTGCCGCCCACGCCCCTTGTGATGATGCCGACCGTCAGCGCGAACATGAAGTAGCTGATGAGGCTCTGGACGACGAGCAGGACCTTGCCGTCCCATGTGTGGGGCACTATATCGCCGAAGCCGAGCGTGGTCATGGTGACTACCGTGAAGTAAAGGGAGTCCAGCAGGGGCTGGGCGTCGCCGGTTCCGAAACCGAAGGGCGGGGGCGAGCCTGCCAGGAAGTGCATTCCCTCCAGAGTCGCGTTGACCAGTGTGAAGCCGATCAGGGTGGCCAGGTAGATGCGCAGGAGTTCGCCCACATCGGTCCAGCGTATCTCGCTGTCGGGCACAAGCAGGGCCACGGCGCGGTGCGTGAAGGCGTGGATGTTCCAGCCCAGGACGGACAGGACCAGGATGGCGAGGCAGAGGACGCCCCAAACGCTGAGGGTCAGAAGGATGTCCGCCGCTCCGGCCAGAAAACCGACGGTGGCGGCGTAGCGCAGGCGCGCTCCGGTGTATAGCCCCAGCGTGGTCCGCCAGCGGCGGCGTAGGCGCCGGTTCCTGTTCAGGTGATAGGCGACGGTGGCGGCTGCCACGGCCGCTCCGTTGAGCGCGGCCAGGAGCAGCACCCGGGCGTTTCCGTCCGGCAGCGCCTTTGGCCTGGGCATTTCACTTGCCCCGAGCAGCAGGACGGCTCCTACAAAGAAGCAGGGCACGAAGTGGGTCAGCCAGACCTGGATGAAGAGCGGTTCCCTGGGATGCTGCATGTCTGTGAATCGCTCGGGCATTGGCGGCCTATGCCGTTTCTTCGATGGCCTTGGCGAACTGCTTGTAGCTCACGGTGACGATGGGCTTGTCCAGGAGCGAGTCGACGAGCCGGATATGCAAAGCGTCCCTGTCCTCGTGCGAGAGCCCGGCCAGAACGTCTCCGTAGTCGCGGTCGTTGGTCTTGATATGCGTGACCCACCACTTCGCGATGGGCCGCAAGAGGTCCGAGCCGCTGTCGCCGGATTGCACCCGGAGCATGATGTCATGGCGCAGACGGGGCATGATCTCGCTGCGGAAAACATGGTGGCGCAGTTTGTGCTGCTCCGTTGTTTCGACGGAGTATCCGAATTGGTCCGCGAGAATATCGAGAATCCGTTCCTCCAGTTCAAGGTGTTGCTGGGTGAATCGGCTCAGAAAGCTGAATATGTTGGAGAGATTCTTTTTGGTGGGGTTGAATTCCCCGGCGTTGAGCTTCCGCCACCACGTGTCGATGAGCCGCAGGATGCTGCGGTGCTGGCTGTCCAGATTTTCCATGTGGACGGAGAGGTCCGGGGTCCAGATCAGGGCTGTTTTCGGTTTTGCGTTCATATTGTATCGTCGGAGTTTGTTTCGGATAATATATATATTATCATGCCCATGTCCAGCCGGGAGCGGTGTGGCGGGCCAGGACGGCGAAGGCTGAACGCGCCGGTTCTAATGCGTTTCGGCAGCGGTTTGCCGAAGGGGTGTTTCCCCCCGGAGCGGCCCGCTGCCCTTGACTATCCGGGGAATCTGGCTTAACAAACGTCCTCTTTGCCCGCGCTGGACGCTGGTCTCTACGCAGGTAAAAATAATAATTTTATTTATTTCAGGGAGTTGATAAGTTGTTCGAGAGCTTGCAAGAAAGACTCAGCTCCACCTTCTCCAAGTTGGGCGGCAAAAAGACCCTTGATGAGAACAATATCAAGGAGGGTTTGAGGGAGGTGCGTCTCGCGCTTCTCGAGGCCGACGTCAACTTCAAGGTGGTCAAGCAGTTCGTTGACCAGGTCAAGGAACGTGCTCTCGGCGACGAGGTCCTCAAGGGGCTTGAGCCCGGCCAGCATTTCATAAAGATCGTCAACGAGGAGCTCGTGGAGCTTCTGGGCGGCGAGCAGAAGGACCTGGACCTCAAGGCCCGGCCCCTGAAGCTGATGATGGTCGGCCTTCAGGGCTCGGGTAAGACGACTTCCTCGGGCAAGATCGCGCTCTATCTGCGCAAGCACCACGGCAAGAAGCCGTACCTGGTGCCCGCGGACGTCTATCGCCCGGCGGCCATCGACCAGCTCAATACCCTGGCCCGCCAGCTCGATGTGCCGGTGTATCCGTCCACCACGGACATGGACCCGGTGGACATATGCCGCGACGCCGTGACCAAGGCCGAGGAACTGGGTTGCGACCTGATTCTTTTCGATACGGCGGGTCGTCTGCACATCGACGAAACGCTGATGGGCGAGCTTGAGAACATCAAGCGCGAGTGCGAGCCGCAGGAAATCCTGTTCGTGGCCGACGCCATGACCGGCCAGGATGCCGTGACCGTGGCCGAGAGCTTCAACGAGAAGCTCGGCATCACCGGCGTTGTCCTGACCAAGATGGATGGCGACGCCCGAGGCGGCGCGGCCCTGTCCATCAAGACCGTCACCGGGCGGTCCGTGAAGTTCGTGGGCGTGGGCGAGAAGCTCTCCGAGCTGGAGCTTTTCCACCCGGACCGTATCGCCTCGCGCATCCTCGGCATGGGCGACATGATGACCCTCATCGAGAAGGCGCAGGGCCAGATCGACGAGGACGAGGCCAAGGCCATGGCCGAGAAGATGGCCAAGGCCGAGTTCGATTTCGAAGACTTCCTCGGCCACATGAGGAAGCTCAAGAAGCTCGGCTCCATGGAGGGACTGCTCAAGCTCATTCCCGGCATGGGCAACATCATGAAGCAGCTTGGCGACAACGCCCTGCCCGAGGATGAGTTGAAGCGCACCGAGGCGATCATCTCTTCCATGACCCTCAAGGAGCGCCGCCAGCCCGACCTGCTCAAGAATGTGAGCCGCAAGGAGCGCATCGCCAAGGGTTCGGGCGTGAAGCTCGCCGACGTCAACGCGCTTATCAAGAATTTCAAGCAGATGAGCAAAATGATGCAGTCCATGATGGGCGGCGGCAAGAAGAAGGGCAAGTTCGGCCTGCCCAAGCTGCCCGGCCTGGGCGGGGGTGGAATGCCCGATCTGAATGCGCTTGGGGGCGGAATGCCCGGAATGCCCGGAATGCCCGGAATGCCTGGTATGCCTGGCATGGAGGATGACGGCCCCAGGCGGACCGTCTCCAAGAAGACGCTCAAAGAGCGCAAGAAGAAAAAATTGAACAAAAAGAAGAACAAGAAGGGTCGCAAAAAGTAGGCGGCCGACAACTTAGGTCCTTCAGTGATAAAACTTGCCATCTCGTGGGCAAAAACGTATTAATTAACTATTGGGAGTATAAGAACCATGGCAATGAAAATCAGACTGACCCGGATGGGTTCCAAGAAGCGTCCCTTCTACCGCGTCGTGGCTCTGGAGAGCACTACCCGCCGTGACGGACGTCCTGTCGAATACCTCGGGCACTACAACCCCATGGTCGAGCCGAATGAGATCGTTCTCGACATGGAGAAGATCGAAAAGTGGTTGGAAAAGGGCGCTGAGCCCAGCAACACGGTTCGTTCTCTGATGAAGAAGGCCGGCAAGTAGCTTGCGCTTCTTCCCACAGGCGGGTCTCGTCGGCCCGTCCTGCAGGGTCCGGATCACGTTTGGCAGCTCATATTCACGGCGCGCGGCGACGCGTCGGCACCGGAGGTGACGTCATGTTGAAAGAGATGATTGAGTACATTGCCAAGTCCCTGGTGGACAACCCGGACGAAGTGCAAGTTTCTGAAGTCGAAGGCGAGCAGACCTCGGTTATCGAGCTGAAGGTGGCCAAGGAAGACCTTGGCAAGGTGATCGGCAAGCAGGGCCGCACGGCGAGAGCCATGCGCACTTTGCTCGGAGCCGCTTCCACCAAGGCGAGAAAACGCTCCGTTCTGGAGATCCTCGAGTAGCTTTCTCGTTTGAGAACGGCTGAACATTTGCACGTCCGCGTGAGGGCTTGAAAAGGCCTGAGGCGAGACGCGAACGATCACGGACCGGCGTGCGGGCTTGCCCCGCGCGGCGGCCCCGGTCTTTTGCAGCAAGCGAACGGATGGCCCATGAAAGAAGAGCCCGGTTTCATCCCCGTGGGCGGGGTGGTAAAGGCGCACGGAATCAGGGGGGAGTTCGGCATACGGTGCTATGCGGACTCCCCGACCCTTTTCGACGGCACGCCGCTGTTCCTGTCCAACGGAAAGGGACGCCCCAGACCCATTGAGGTCAGCGCATGGCGTGAGCACAAGGACCTCGTCCTGATAACCTCTCCCCAGGTCCGGGATCGCGACCGGGCCGAGGCCCTGCGCGGGAGCGAACTCCTGGTGCGCGCCGAAGACCTGCCCGACCTCGACGAGGGCGAGCACTACCTGTATCAGCTTGTCGGCTGCCGGGTGGTTCTGGAGGACGGAAGCGAGGTCGGTGAGCTCAAGGGGTACTACGAGACCGGCGAGCAGGACACCTGGGTCATCGTCGACAAGGCTGGCACCGAGATTCTTCTGCCCGCCGTGCCGGAGTTCGTCCTGGACATCGACCTGGACGCCGAAGTCATCGTCATCGAGCCGCCCGAAGGGCTGCTGGACCTGTACCTCAACCCCGAGCCGCCCAAAAACAAGACGGGCCGCCCCCCGCGCCGCAAGAAGCAGACTTCATGAATTTTCACCTCGTCTCCATCTTCCCGCACTTTTTCGAGTCGCCCTTTACCTGCGGCCTCATGTCCAAGGCCGTGGAGACCGGGCTGGTCAAGCTCGACTGCGTGGACGTGCGGCAGTTCGCGGGCGGTGTCCACAAGTCCGTGGATGACCGTCCCTTTGGCGGCGGGCCGGGGATGCTCCTCAAGCTCGACCCCATGATAAAGGCGCTCGACTCCATCGAGTCCCGGGGGCGGGTCCTCATGCTTTCCCCGCGCGGCAAGCCCCTGACTCAGGCCCTTTCCCGCGAACTGGCGGACCAGGAGGACCTGACCGTCATCTGCGGCCGGTACGAGGGTATCGACGAGCGGCTCCTTGATCTCTATCCCATTGAGCTGGTGTCGGTCGGCGATTTCGTGCTCAACGGCGGAGAGGCCGCGGCCGTCTGTCTGGTCGAGTCCGTGGCCCGGCTCCTGCCCGGGTTCATGGGACACGAGGAATCCGGCGACGAGGAATCCTTTTCAGCCGGACTGCTCGAATACCCGCACTTCACCCGGCCCGAGGACTTCGATGGTCTGGCCGTGCCCGAGGTGCTTCGCTCCGGCGACCACGGCAAGATCGCCGAATGGCGTCGAGATCAATCCCTGACCGCCACTCTGCGCGACCGGCCCGACCTTCTGCCCGAGGCGCGGCTGACCGTTGAGGACGTCGATTTTCTGCGGACCCTGCCGCGCACCCGACTCGGCCGCAATCTGTATATCGCCCTGTGCCACTACCCCGTGACCAACAAGTTCGGGGAAAAGGTGGCTGTGTCCGTGACCAACCTGGACCTGCACGACATGGCCCGCGTGGCCCGCAGTTACGGTCTGGGCGGGTTCTACGCGACCACGCCCATAGAGGACCAGAAGGCCCTGGCCGAAAAGCTTCTGGGCCATTGGCGCGAGGGCGCGGGCTCGCGCGCTAATCCGGACCGGGCCGAAGCATTTTCCAAAGTCAAGGTTTTTGATGATATCGAGAGTGCGGTCCTTGACATTGAGGCGCAAACAGGGCAATGTCCGCGCCTCGCGGCTACTTCAGCTCGGCTGGATCGCCGCAAGCAAGCCCAGCCCGCCCTGACCTTTGGGGAAGTGCGAAGCTGGCTCGCCAACACTCCGGTATTATTGATTTTTGGTACCGGACACGGTCTGGCGGAGGAAGTCCTCTCCAAAACGGACGGCATTGTGAGGCCGCTTCGGTATTTGGATGACTACAACCATCTGTCTGTACGCAGCGCGGTGGCGATTATCGTCGACCGGCTCGTCGCGGATGAGTACTAGAGGCGGATAATTCCTTTCCGTCGCTTCGGCGGCGCGAGGATTGTCCAGCACTCTTCACTTTTAAGGAGATCATCATGGACATCATCAAGAAAATCGAAGCCGAACACATCCGCTTGGATATGCCCGATTTCAAGGCCGGCGACACCGTCAAGGTGCACTACCGGATTATCGAGGGCGAGAAAGAGCGCATCCAGGTCTTCCAGGGCGCGGTTCTGCGTCGCCGTCGCGGCACCACCAACTCCACCTTCACCGTTCGCAAGATTTCCGACGGTATCGGCGTGGAGCGCGTGTTCCCCATGCATTCCCCCTTCATTGACCGCGTCGAAGTGGTCTCCGAGGGCAAGGTTCGCCGCTCGCGCATCTACTACCTGCGTAACCTGCGCGGTAAGGCCGCCCGCATCAAGTCCAAGCAGATCTGGGAATAGTTTTTCGGATAGGCGGCGCGATCCGCGACGCCGGTTCCCTAAAACATATCAGATTATATGGATATATATGCCCGGAGTGTTTAACTGCACTCCGGGCTTTTGTGGTTTTGACTCAGGCCGGCTGCCGTTGCGCGGCCCTAGGTCGGCCGAGCGGTCTCCGCGCTTCCCTTCCCGGTCCGTTTCAGGCACAACAGCTCCATCATGACGCAGGGGTCGCTTTTCATATCTTCAGGATTCTCCCCCATCGAAATCGCCGGGGTCGACGAGGCTGGGCGCGGGTGTCTGGCCGGGCCGGTGGTGGCAGGGGCGTGCATCCTTCCCGCCGAATACGATCTGCCGGGGCTGAACGACTCCAAGCAGCTTACCGCCGAGAAGCGCGAGACGCTTTATCCGCTCATTCGCGAGCAGGCCGTGGCCTGGGGGCTGGGCGTGGCCTGGCCGTGGGAGATCGACCAGATAAACATCCTCCAGGCTACGTTCCAGGCCATGGGCAGGGCCGTGCGGGCCATGAAGGTCCACCCCCGGTTCCTGCGCATCGACGGTGACAAGATCGTCCCGAAGCACGCGCTGCTGCTCGATATCCCCCAGGAGTGCGTCATCAAGGGCGACGGCACGGTTCCAGCCATCTCCGCCGCGTCCATCCTCGCCAAAACCTTCCGCGACCGCCTCATGGTCAGCCTTGCCAAACGATATCCCGGCTACGGCCTGTCCCAGCACATGGGATACGGCACCAAAACGCACGTAGAGGCCATACAAACCCTTGGCCCCTGCCGAATCCATCGCCTGACCTTCAAGAAGGTCAAACCAGAAGACAAACCGCAGGTCCAGGGCTCCCTCTTTTAGGGGATGCCTCCGGCTGCCGGGGCGCTGCCCCGGACCCCGCCAGGGAACCTTTTGAAAAAGGTTCCCTGGACCCTCCCAAACTTTTTGTGTGCCTTCGGCAGGGGCATTCGAGTGCGGGCATATTGGATTCTGGCCGCTATTGCGATCCATGCGTTTCTAAATGATAAGTCAGCGACAAAAAGAATTGGAACGGAGAGGATGCCTCCGGCGGCCGGGGCGCTGCCCCGGACCCCGCCAGGGAACCTTTTGCAAAAGGTTCCCTGGACCCTCCCAAACTTTTTGTGTGCCTTCGGTAGAGGCATTCGAGTTTTGGTGTGTGGAATTTTGGATGATGTTTGTCGTTCATCAAAGAAGGCAAACTTCGACCCAAACCGCGAAGCGGCTACAAAAAGTTTAGG